>JAVBUP010000005.1:0-55415 GCA_031555175.1 Coprobacillaceae bacterium | reverse complement strand
AAGTAGATATAAATGATTTGAATAGCAAACTTGATTTATTAAACAATAGACCAAGAAAATGTATTAATTATAAAACACCTAACGAGGTAATAAATAATTATCACTTATATTAGGTGTTGCACT
Source organism: Coprobacillaceae bacterium (assembly GCA_031555175.1). Lineage (GTDB taxonomy): Bacteria > Bacillota_I > Bacilli_A > Erysipelotrichales > Coprobacillaceae > JAVBUP01. The sequence goes on along the minus strand of JAVBUP010000005.1, from coordinate 55,292 downwards.
TGATTTGACAAATTATCAACTCAAAATCAACACTGAATATTCTAGACAACTCCCATTTGAAAACACTTGCTCCTTTTTGGATATAAATAATATAAATAAGCATTTCAATTACACGAGCGATTACAGTTGCTACAGCTGCACCTTTAACTCCCCAATTAGGAAATCCAAAGTTACCAAAGATAAAGCAATAATTCAATATTGAGTTCATTACTACTGAAGTAATTCCTGCAAATAACGGCACTTTGTTTTGACCAATGGCACGAAGTGCTGACATTGCAGTTGTCGATACCATAATAGGAAACATCGTAAATACTGCTACTCTAGCATATTCTACGCCCAAATCAATGATTGCTTGTTCTTTAGTAAAAATAGAAATTATATTACTTGGAAATAATAACATTACTAACATAAACAAAGAAGTAACTATAGTATTAATTAATAAATTAATTCTAAATATATCACGGCATTTGTATTTATCATTTGCGCCAAAGTATTGAGAGATAAATATACAAGCTGCCCCACATACTCCAAACACACATATTGAAAACATAAAAAAGAACTTGTTAGCTATTGTGACACTTGATGTCGCAACTTCTCCAAGATTCCCAACCATTACATTATCAATCAAGTTTACACTTCCAGAGATTAACTGTTGTAACATTACAGGAAAAGCTATGAATATTGCTTCTTTATAGAAGTCTCTTGTTCCAATAAATCTTTTTAGTTTATTCATAAATAACACCGCTTTCCGACTTATTCTAACATATTAAGTCATTTTAACAAAGAAAAAAGAGGTTTCCCTCTTAAAAATTCTTTGTAACAAATGCTTCTAATGCAGGAGCACTAGAGAATCCAATCATACGATCTATAAGTTCACCATTTTTAAGTAAACATAAGTTTGGAATTGATTGTACACCATAGTTCATCGCAATTTCTTTATCATTATCAACATTTACTTTAATAATTTTAATATTGCTTGCATATTTAGTTGATAATTGTTCTAGAACAGGAGAGATCATTTTACATGGTCCACACCAATCAGCATAGAAATCAACTAATACTAATCCATTTTCAGTTTCTTGTTTAAATTCGTTTCCTGTAACAATCTTCATTTATATTTCCTCCTATAATTTATTTATATTATTACACATTTGTTTTAATTTAACAAATCATTTGCTTAGCGATATAAATCTGTAACATAATCATTTTTATAGTCCATTTGATGTGTAGCCTTAACAACTCTAACAGTCCTTGATTTACCACGAACTAATAATGTTTCTGTTTCAGCAATGTTACCATCTCTGACTACACCATTCAATAAATCGCCAGATGTAACACCAGTAGCTGTGAAAACAATATCATCACTCATTACTAAATCCTTTAATACCAAACGCTTGTTAGGTTCAACACCCATCTTTACACATCTTTGTCTTTCTTCATTAGCAATTGCAATGTTTTCAGGAGTATAGCCTTTAGCTTCATCCTTCAATACTAATCTGGCTTCCATATAACCTCCCAGTGCTGTAATAACAGCTGCAGAGATAACTCCTTCTGGTGCCCCACCAATACCATAAAGTACATCAACAGGGTTTTTTGCAATACATGTCATAATTGACATTACTACATCACCATCATGAAAAGCATATACTCTAACACCCATTGCTTGTAGTTTTGATATAACGCCTTTATGCCTTGGCTTATCTAACACTGCAACTACTACTTCAGTAATTGGTTTATTAAGAGCTTTAGCGATATTTTTGATATTAGTTTCAATATCTAAACTAATATCAATAGCGTCTTTAGCACCTGGACCAACAATAAGTTTTTCCATATACATATCTGGGGCTTTCAAAAACGATCCTGCTGGGCCAACAGCTAATACTGCAATAGCATTACCTTGACCAACCGCTGTCATTCTTGTTCCTTCAAGCGGATCAACTGCGATGTCTACAGCATCCCCTTGGCCAGTTCCAACTTTTTCTCCAATATATAGCATTGGTGCCTCATCTATCTCGCCTTCGCCGATTACAATTTCACCAGCTATTTCTATCTCGCTTAAGACATGCCTCATACCGGCAACAGCAGCACCATCAGCACTATTTTTATCCCCTCTACCAATCCACTTACTCGCTGCCAAAGCAGCAGCTTCAGTTACACGGCAGAATTCAATCGCTAATTCTCTCTTCATATATGTACCATCCTTTATCTTCTATATAAGAATAACAAATTTTAAACAATTTATAAATACTTTTTAATGAAAATCGTTGACTATTATCAGTAATTCGTGGTATATTATTAAAGCGCGATAAATAATATTTATTGACACATCTAAGTAATTATGTTAAATTATTTAGGTAACTGAATACGGAGGTTTAGCTCAGTTGGGAGAGCATCTGCCTTACAAGCAGAGGGTCAGCGGTTCGAGCCCGTTAACCTCCACCATTTATGCCGGCTTAGCTCAATTGGTAGAGCAACTGACTTGTAATCAGTAGGTTGAGGGTTCAAGTCCTTTAGCCGGCACCATTTAATCGGAGGGGTAGCGAAGAGGCTAAACGCGACTGACTGTAACTCAGTTCCCTTGGGTTCGGCGGTTCGAATCCGTCCCCCTCCACCATCTATTGGGATATAGCCAAGCGGTAAGGCAAGGGACTTTGACTCCCTCACCCCCTGGTTCGAATCCAGGTATCCCAGCCATTTTTTTTGTAAGTATGACCCGCTAGCTCAGTCGGTAGAGCATTTGACTTTTAATCAAAGGGTCCGGCGTTCGAGTCGCCGGCGGGTCACCAATTTAATTGCCCAGGTGGCGGAACAGGTAGACGCACAGGACTTAAAATCCTGCGGACTTTAAAATCCGTATCGGTTCGATTCCGATTCTGGGCACCAATCGCGGGTGTAGTTCAATGGTAGAACTTCAGCCTTCCAAGCTGACTACGTGGGTTCGATTCCCATCACCCGCTCCATTTGAGAGCGGAGCCTAAACATTTATGTTTAGGTTTTTTTATATTGTTTTTTAAGTTTCACATAAAAATATCTATTATGAATACAATAATACTAGGTGATTATATGAAAAAAATTAATTGGAAGAGTTTAATGATAAATATATTTATTCCAGTCGCGTTAGGTTTCTTAGTTGGTCTACTATCAAATTCTAAAGCTGACTACAATAACTTAGTACTGCCTCCATTCGCACCACCCAGTTGGGTATTTCCAGTTGTATGGACTTTACTATATATTTTAATGGGTATTAGTAGTTACCTAATTTTGGAAAATACTAGTTATGATTATCAAAAATTAATTATTTATATTATTCAATTGATCGTTAATTTACTGTGGTCGATCATATTCTTTGTGTTCAATCTTAGATTACTAGCCTTTATATGGATTTTAATTCTCGATGCTCTAGTAATAGTAATGATTATACGATTTTGCAAAACTAATAAAACTGCTGCACTTATTCAAATACCATATTTGCTATGGATTTTATTTGCTTCGGTTCTTAACTTATCTATCTTCATATTAAACTAATTAATATAATATTTATCATTTTTAGTAATACCATAAAATATATAAATGAAATCTAAATTTTATGGTTTTTTTATACGATAAAAATCATTACTAACAAAGTACTCCAAATTATTATACTAAAGAAAAAAGTGGGATGTACTCGACAAATACGAGTACACGCCACCAATTATCTATTTTTCTCACGTTTTGCTAGATACATTGCTCTATCAGCTTTTTCTAGTAATTCACTATATGTAGTACCATCTTCAGGATACTTGGCTACTCCAAAACTAGCGCCACATTGAACAGACATACTTGAAAGTTGCCATTCTTGGTCAAATAAATCAATCAAATATGTCATGATTTCTCCAATATCTTCCTGTTTATTTATTAATGCAATAAATTCATCGCCACCATATCGATAAGCTTTTCCACCAAGAGTTGGATTATCTTTTAAAACACTAGCAATTTTCAATAATAATTCATCACCAGTGCTGTGACCATATGTATCATTCACCTGTTTAAATCTATCTAAATCCATGAATACAAAATAATAACCATTTTCGCTTGCTTTAGATTCAAATAGATCGTCATCAAGCATATTACGATTTGGCATTCCGGTTAAATTATCATAAAACGCCATTTTACTAACTAAGTTTTCATTACGTTTAGCCTTAGTAATATCAGCACTAGTAATTACTGTTGCACGCCTTCCATCCATCCAATTAAATGTAGAAGAAGTTACTCTAAACCAAGAGCCATCAAATGGTCTCTCATAATCCCAACTATATTTTTGAAAGTTTCCTTGCTCATCTATCAGATGATGTTTAGGGCAAAAATCACAAGGCCCAGTTTTATCATCATAGAGAGCCTTCCAACACTTCTTACCAACCAATTGATCAATACCTCCATAGGGAGCTGCCATACTTTGATTAGCAAAAATAACTTCATATGTATCATAATCAGTGACATAGATATCTACACCAGTATGATCTATCATATTTAATAAAGTATCTTGGTTAGCTAACAATCTCCTTTGATAAAAGAATAGTTTAATTCTATTAGCCATGGTCTTCAACATAATTTGTTGATAAGGTACTGTTTGTTCATCAAAAGTGATATTAGGAGTTATAGACATTAACCCTACTAAACCAATTATTTCTTGTTTTTCATCTGTTATACAAGTAAAAACAATGTTGTCTGTAGCAAATAAATTCTTTAATCCAGTTATTGCCTTGTTAGCAACATTAACTCTATTTCCAAAAATAACATCGCCATTTTTAAGAAAACCCACTTCACTGGCATCAAAAATAGCATCCTGACTAAAGTTTTTTGGTAAACTGTACTTGTCATCATTTACATAACAACTATATAAATTAAATACGCCTTGATAGTCAAGTTCATAAACAAAACTTCCAGTATAAGAAAACGTCTCGCAAGCCACTTGAAATACTTCATTCAATAAATTATTCATAGAACTTCCGTTCTCAAGTTTGCCAATAATATTGACTAATGCTTCAAAAAATAGCATTTTGTTTTTATTCATTCAAATCAATCCTTTACTTCTAAATAATAGTATAGCATATCGCCTTAGTTAATTTCAAAGTTTTTGCTCCTGTAGTATTGCCAAGTTAGCATAATAACGCCATGTTTATATACAATTTGGTGCTAGCTCTTTTATCTAAAAACCTAAAATAGTAGCTATTAATATCTTTGTTAGCTATATAAATATTTATTATCTTCAAAATAATCATTATCTAAGCTATAATTTACTAGTGAACCATATGCTTAGTTAAGTATACTGTTAACACCTAAACCAATTGAACTATAAAAGAAGGTGATTCAAATAAACTCAAATATAGTAGACTTATCTCATGAATTAATATTGAAAAGTACAAATAAAAACATTGCCATTGATGCAACATGCGGCAATGGACATGATACACTATTTTTAAGCAACCATTTTGATCAGGTATATTCATTTGATATTCAGCCATTAGCTATTAGAAGAACACAGAAAAAAATAAGAGACATTACCAATATAACACTTATTAATGACGACTTTAATAACATACCTAAGTATATACCTTTGGCAAATTTAATCTTGTTTAATTTAGGATTTTTACCTGGAAGTGACAAGAAGATAAATACAAAGGATTATCACGCAGAAATTGCCATTTTAAGCGCGTATAAACTACTTATAGATGGTAGTATGATTATTTGTTGCTATACTGCTCATGATGGCGGAATAGCTGAATATGAGCGCATAATTTCTGCGTTAAACCAACAAGAAATAAAGTATCAATTATATGATAATTTCACTAATGAAGAAAAACTAATATACATTAAGAAATAACGACTCTATTAAGTCGTTTTTAAATAGATAGATATTTTCATTAGTGTCATACACCTATTGCAAATTCATGCATATTGTAGGATGAAAGGAAGATGAAAATGAATCAAGAATACTATCAAACTTATGGAAATAATGATGACAGAATGATATTTGGTCCTGGGGGAGCAATTATACCATTCATCGCTGGAGCAGCACTGTCACCATTTATTGGTCCTAGACCTTATCCATACTATCCATACCCACCATATCCTTATCCGCCTTATCCGCCATATGTTCCATGGGGTCCTAGACCACCATTTAAGCCATGGGGACCAGGCCCAAGACCTAGGCCTATGCCATGGGGCCCTGGAGCAGCTAATCCATTCTAATAGGTTAATTAAAAAAAGCGAACATAAGTTCGCTTTTATAATGCTGCTTTAGCTTCTTTTAAAGCAATTGATAATTGATCAGGACAAGATGTATCTTTTATACCACATTTTATTCCTTCAAGTTTAGCAATAGCTTCATCAATATCCATGCCTTTTACTAGGACAGAAATACCATTCAAATTACCATTACATCCTCTAATAAACTCAACATTAACAATTTTTCCGTTTTCAACTTCTAAATTGATATCAGTTGAACATACTCCTTTAGTTTTATAATTAATAACTTTCCCCATAATTAGCTCCCTTCACTCTCTTTAATACTTGATATGCAATTAGCGCTGTAAACAATCCAGTTGGAATAGCTGCCAATGTTAGAATTGGTAAATAATATACCATCGCAAATTGCTTATATAAGAACATAACTGCTAATATTTGTCCTATTCCATGAAAAGTTGCTGACACAACACTAATTCCAAAGATAGACATTTTAGTAAACTTCTTAAATAATAAACACATAAATGTACTTAACATAACACCAGTTAAACTTAACCAAAAACCAATTGAGAATAGTCTTCCGTTCAATAGTGAAGCAAAGAATACTCTAAATAGATTAATCATAACCATTTCTTTTCCACCAAATATATACAATACAATTAACCCAACGATATTAGCGAATCCTAACCTTACCCCAGGGATTGCCGGTAATTCAATCATTCCTTCTGCAAAATGAAGAATAATACCCACAGCTAATAACATTGAAAGCCTTGTAATTCTTTGTACTTTTTTATTACCCATTATCTTATCGTTACGTCGACATCACTATCATTTGGGGCGATGATAGTAACAAATACATTATTAGGTAGACACACCAATGGTTTAATTGGACTACTACTCCATCCTTGCTTGCTACATATATGATTTGGAGATGTTTCTTTAGAAATTCTAACCGACTTATCTTTAACCTCAATTTCTAAATCTGCTAGTAAATCAGGATATTGACTTTGCAACATGGTATAAGTCTGGTCATCAGTCAATGACAAACGTTCTATTTCTTCATTGTCATAATAAACTACCGCATATAAATCACCAGTCACTGCAAATATCTTATCAAAAGATAACCACAGTCCAAGCGATCCAACCAAAACTACTGCTATGAAAATTATATCGTGAATGTTCAATAACTTCTTAATGTTTTGCAACACTAATATTCTCGCCTTCTACAAAGCCTGATGAAATTTTTATAGTCCCATCATTCATTAACCATATCGCTTCTAATCCATCATAATTTTCTACGTACTCTATTCCTTCTTCATAGCTAGTTAAGAATAAAGCTGTAGACAAGAAATCAGCTAATCCAGAATCCTCAATAAATACTGTAACAGCTCTAAAATGAGTTCCTGGCATTAGTGTATCAGGATCAATAAGATGATGGTATCTATTACCATCATTATCCATATAATATCTTTGATAATCGCCACTTGTAACAATAGAAACATTATCAGCAGTAACCATTACATCAGTGCTAGCAAAATCAGCATATGCTCCATCACCTGGGCTTTCAACCCCAACGCAAAAGCTAGTAGCACAAGCAGAAAGAGTATCTACTTCTTTCTCAACTAATCTCTTACCATGAGTCGTGACATTTCCACCACCAGAGATTATAAACGACGCTGCACCCATTGCGATTAGTTTTTGCTTACAAAGTTCAACAGCATAGCCCTTAGCAACAGCACCTACATCTAAACTCATGCCTTTTTCTGCAAGATAAACAGTTTTGTTATTTTTATCTAAAATAACTTTACTGATATCAGTATGTTGATTCGCAGAAGTTAATTCAGCCATCGATGGGATATCCCCGATACCACCATTAAATTCAGCAGAATCTCGATAATTATGCCATACCATTAGTACAGACCCAAAAGCTATATTTACATTAGAGCTGATATCTTTATTACCATTAATAGACATTTCTATTAACGAGAATACTTCATCATCAACTTTAACAGGCGCTATACCAGCATTATCATTAATGGTTTTAATATTATTTATTCCTTCATAGTTATTATAACGGTCGTATAATTGATGCAGCCTAGTCATCTCAGTCTTTAAATCTAAGAAGTATTCATCGAATTCTTCCGAAGTTTCGGTATATGCGATAAGCTGTGTCATAGTATCAAATGGCCCTGAAAACTTCTGATTATATAGCTTTGTTGTTTCTTTCTTTGTACACCCAGTTAACGGTACAAACATAGTTAGTGCAAGTAGCAACTTTACATATTTGCTTATAATATTTTTCATATATACCCTCCTATAAATAGACATTTTACAATTGAATATTATACCATAATTGCTTGTTATTTAAAACACAAATGAATAATAAAAAGACCCCAATGGGTCTTAATATCTAGTCGTTAGTTATAAAGTTAATTATTTAACTACAGCTACTTTAGAAGCAGCTTCTTCAGCAGCAGCGAAATAATCAGATACTTTAATAGTTACTTTTGCTAATAAATCAGCATCTGTTACTAAATTTTCAGCAACAGCAGCAGCAGTAACAGCTTCAGCAACTGTTTTACCAGTCATGAATTCTTCTAAAGCTTCTTGTTGTTCATACCATTCTTTACCAATACCAGAAGAGTCTTTCATGTTGTACCCTTCTTTTAATTCTTTCTTAGATAAAGCAGTGCTTAATGATTTTGTTCCATCAGCAGCTACTACTAATGTAGATTGATCAACATCATTGTAGATAAATTTAACTACATCTTTATCATCAACAGCTACTACTGACCAAGTAGTATTAACTTGATCATTTCCACGTGATACAGCATAAGCAGATTTAATACCTAATCCTAACTTAGTAGCACCTGATACTTCATGTACATTTTTAGCAGCTTCTTCTAATGCAGCGAAATGCCCAGAAACAGCGATTGTACATCCAGCTAATAAATCAGCATCTGTAGCATATCCATCTTCAATTTTTGCATCAGCAACAGCTTCAGCGACAGTCTTACCAACTAACCAGTCTTCTAATGCTTTAACTTGTTCATACCATTCTTTACCGATACCAGCTTTTCCTGAAGTTTCCTTCATACCGTATCCTTCTAATAATTCTTTTTTAGATTGATCTTTCTTTAATGATTTAGTTCCATCAGCAGCTACAGCAAGTGCAGATTGAGCTTCATCAATATAAGCGTATACAATTTTGTCATCTTTGTCTAATGCGATAGCAGCTACAACTGTAACTACTTCATCAGCTCCATAGTGTAAGCTATAAGATGTTACTGATCCAACACCAACTTTTGTGAAAGTGTCTTTTTTACCACATCCTACTAACATACCAGCTACTAAAGCGAATGCTAATAATTTTTTCATTTTATATTTCCCTTTCAATAATTAAGTTATTTTGTTCCAAAATATGTCCGACTAAAAACACACTTTTGGTCACTGTTAATTTTACACTATTTAAGTAACAATTTCAATTAGTTTTGTGAATTATTTAGCAATTTCACAAGCAAAAAGTCTTTTATATTCAACACTTTTTATATGGCTTCATAAAACTTCACAATTAATCATGTTTTTTCCATGGTTAAAAATCAACTATATAAATTGTATACATGGATGCAATAATTATTCACATGATTTTGTAAAATTATGTATTAAAAAACACTCTTTTTGAGAGTGTTAGTTTAACTAAATTTCAACTTTTAATGTTTGTCCGTCTATACCTTCAGCACTGTTTAAGAAATCTCTGATTTTTTCTCTTACTTCTTGGCTAGATGGTTTACAAACAGATACCTTGGAAACAGTTCCTTCAACTAAAGCAGTTGCCATCCCTGCACATCCTGGATTACCACATACACCACAGTTTAATCCAGGAAGCAGATCAGTTACTACTTCAATTCTGTTATCAACTTCTACTTTTAAGAAGCGATCCGCGATTCCTAATAGAAACCCTAAGACTGCACCAATTACACCAAGTGTTATTCCTGCGTATAACATTATTGTTCCTCCTTGCTAGTTTGATGAGCTTTGTGATTCGTGCAATCTATTTGATTACATCCTTCACAAGCCACTTCAAGATTTTCGCATCCTTCAGGTTTAGGAGTTTTTTTGTTCAGCAAGTATAAACCAAAGTATAGTGCTGATAAACCACCTATCCATAATAATGCTAAACCGATATTTTCCATCCTAAACTAATCCTGCTAATCCAGCAAAAGCACACGCCATGATTGCAGCAGTAATTAAAGAAATTGGCACTTCTTTAAATCCATCTGGAGTTGTTGCAATTTCTAATCTTTCACGAATTGTTGCGAAGATAAAGATTACAAGTGTAAATCCTAATGGTACTGCAAATCCTGCTACTACTGATTCAGTTAGAGTATATCCAGAGCGGATATTATCTAATGCTACACCAAGTACTGCACAGTTTGTTGTAATTAATGGTAAGTAAACTCCCATTGCTTTATATAAAGCTGGTGATGTCTTCTTAATAAACATTTCTACGAATTGAACTAATGATGCGATTACAAGAATAAATGTTAATAAATCCATGTATTCGATCTTTAGTGGTTTTAAAACACCATAATATAATGCATAAGTAATAATTGAAGATAATGCAATAACAAATGTAACTGCTAACCCCATACTTAAGGCATTCTTAGATTTCTTTGAAACCCCTAGTAATGGACATACAGCTAAGAACCTTGCTAATACAACATTATTAATTATTGCTAATGAGATAAATAAAGCGAATAAGTTCATATTATTTTACCTCCACTTTCTTCGCTGCAGCTTTTTTAGCCTTACGAATATTTAATGTATTAATAATTCCTACTATTAACCCTAGAGTCAAGAATGCTCCAGCTGGTTGAGTAAAGATATTAATTGCAAAATCTTTTGCAATTTCTAAATTGAACCAAACTTGATTTGCATCAAATGGGTTTGCAAATGATAATATCCCAGTCCCTAATAGTTGTCTAAAGAATGATATTACCACTAATGCGAATGTATAACCAAGTCCCATTCCGATTCCATCAATAATTGAACTAACTACACCATTCTTGTTTGCAAATGACTCTGCACGGCCAAGAATTACACAGTTAACAACAATTAACGGTAAGAAGATTCCTAATGAATCATATAATGCAGGCATATATGCATGTACAACCATTTCAACAATCTTTACAAGTGTTGCAATGATAACAATATATGCTGGAATTCTAATTTCATCTGGGATAATTTTTCTTAATATTGAAATAATCGCATTTGACATTACAAGTACGAATATAACTGCAAGTCCCATACCCACAGCGTTGTTTAATGTTGTAGTGACAGCTAAAGCTGAACACATACCAAGGAACATTGCGAAGATTGGGTTTTCTTTAAATAAACCATTTTTAAATATTTCTATTTTTTTCATCTTTGTTCCCTCCTACTTATAGTTCGCATTGAAATGCGCCACAGCTGATGCAATAGCTTCAACTACTGGTTTACTTGTAACCGTAGCTCCAGAAATTGTATCAACTTTTGTTGATAATGATTTGTCAATAAATTGTTCTTTGAATTTATCTTCAGTAATCTTTGACCCGATACCTTTTGTTTCTCCAGATGCTTCTAAAACTACAAAGTCTTTAAAGTTTCCATCTTTTGTTATACCAATCAAGAATACAACATCTCCGCCATATCCTTTTGTAGTACCTTTATAAACATAACCAGTAGCCGATCCATCCTTACTTGCTTCAAAGACAGCAGTTAATGGCGCTTCTACTTTATCATCTAATTGTTTAAATTTTTCTCCAGAACTAAAGATTTTTACCAAATTCTCTTGTTCTGCAGCGATTTTTGCTTCTTCAATAATTGGAGAAGTTAAATCATTAACAGCAGCTAGAGCCAATCCAGAGACTGCACTAAATACCGCTAAGAAAATCGCTAACGTAATTGTCTTTTTCATTTATGTGCCCCCCTATTTACATGCCGCAATAACTTTATTAACTGCTTCCATTACAGCCTTAGAAGTTATTGTTGCTCCTGTTTTTACATCTATATCACTTGCTTCATCAAAAGCAAATGATCCTTTCAGTACTTTATCAACGAATACTTGAGCAGCAGGAGTTGATACATCCATCTTACTAACTTCACCATTTAGTAAGTCAAAACCATAATACTCAGATTCTGTTTGTTCTAATATTTTTACAGATTTAACTGTACTTGTTGCTTTATCAACAGTTACTTCAACTTTAATATCTCCATGGAACCCTTCAACACTTACAACAGCTTTTCCTGATGCATCAATATCAATACGATTTTGCATTTCCGAAATTGCAGCTTCAATTGCTTCAATAATTCCTTTTGATGTCTTAGTAGCTCCTGTTGCTGTATCAACATCTTTTACTGCTGAGAAATCAATTGATGATTTAAGCACAGTATTTACAAAGACAAGAGCGGCTGCTGTTCCACCTTCAATAGCAGTAACATTATCCTCAATTAATTCTTTTCCATACCATTCTGTTTCTCCTGCATAAGATAATACTTTTACAGAAGTAACTTTTTGATTTGCTTTATCAACAACCACTTCAATTTGCATTGGTTCAGATTTTCCTCCGAAACCATACCCTTTAACTACCACTTTATTTCCATCAATCGAAACAATAGGATCATTTTCAATGCATTCAATTCCCTTTTTAATCGCTTCAACGATATTCTTAGTTGTCTTTGTTGCTCCAGTTTTAACATCAGCATCACCTAATGATTCTTTAGTAAATGATCCATTTATATATGTATCATAGAATATTTGAGCAGCAGCAGTAGACTCTTCCATCATCGAAATTTTACCTTCGATGAATTCTTTACCATACCCTTCAGATTCTCCAGCATAGCTTATAACAGTAATAGAGTAGTTTGTTCCATCAGCCTTTACAAGAACTTGCATTGGGCTTTCTTTATGGAATCCAGGAACTTCAATTAAGTATCCCCCATCTTGTTTACCAATTACTGTAGCAATTTCTTCTACAACTGGATCTTCTGGTTCTTCTGCAGTTCCAGATAATGATGTCGCAACACCAGAAACTGTTCCTACTGAAATTACTAACGCTAAGCAAATTGTCATAATTTGTTTAAACATCTTACTTGTTGTTCTACCTAAAGTTAAACTATCAATATATGGTGTGAACATATTCATTAATAGAATAGAGAATAACACACCTTCTGGATAATTAGCTTTAATACGAATAATCATTGTTAGGAATCCTAAACCGATACCAAAGATGATTTTTCCTAATGGACTAGTTGGTGAAGTTACAGGATCTGTAGCCATAAACACAGCCCCAAATGCTAAACCACCAAGTGCAATATGAATCAACCCATAAGTTGCAACATCTTGCCCTAATACCATTGCTACTACTGTAGCAATTACCCAAACAGTTCCTAAGTAAGCAACTGTGATTCTTGGTTCAATTACTTTACGCCAAGCAAGTATCACACCAATCACTAGAATTAGAATTGTTGATGTTTCTCCAATTGCGGCAGAATACATTCCAGTAAATAAATTACCTAAATTCATAAATCCTTCTGGGATTGCCCAACTTGCAGCTTTTAAAGCCGTTGTTGGAGTCGCTCCAGAGATAACATCAGGAGCTTTATCCCCAATGTAGTTTGTCAATTGACTAGCGAAAGATAAGTGCACGATTACACGACCAACTAATGCTGGGTTAAATACGTTTTGTCCAAATCCTCCATATACTAATTTACCAAAGAAGATAGCAATAAATGCCCCAACACCAACTACGTAAAGCGGTGTTCCAATTGGTAATGTTAATGCAAAGATTAATGCAGTAACAAGTGGGAAAGAAAATCTTACTGACTCAATGATTTCTTTTCCTTTTTTGCCAGAAATTGCATGATAACAAATTTCCGTAACTAACGCTACAATTACTGATACAGCATAAATGCTGATTGCCTTAATTCCATAATCAGATCCTAATTCATTAAAGAAGTAGAAAATTGAGAATGCAACAACAGCTAATAATCCAAGGGTTAATTCATTCATAATTCTAACTGTCGATAAGCTTTGACGATAGTTAGGTGAAGTTTTCTTAAATGATACTTTCATTGTGCTCTCCTTTCTATTTCTTTGAAGCTAACTGAATTGCACGTTTAGCTTGAGCTACGAAATCAGTTACTTCAATCTTTGATGGACATGTATATGTACATAATCCACATTCAACACATCTCATAGTGTCTAATTTATTTAATTTATCAATATCTTTACTCTTTTGTGCATTCATAATTTGCACTGGTTGTAATTTAGCTGGGCAATGTAACGTACATAGACCACAACGTAAACAAGCAATAGATTTAATATTTTTTCTTTCTAAGCATGTAATTGCATTTGCATACATAGATATTACAACATTATCATTCATCATTGATTTACCCATCATTGGTCCACCACCGATTAAGATACCTTCAGCTACATCTTTATAACCACCAATTTGGTCTACAATATAACCTACAGGAGTTCCCACTGGAACTTTCACGTTGCAAGGATTGTTTAATACATCACCAGAGAATGTTACTACTCTATGAGTGATTGGTTCTCCATTACGAATACCATTTGATAAACAAATTGCTGTTGTTGAGTTATTTACAACTACACCAATTTCTCCAGGTAAGCGATCAAAGTCTTTCTTGAACACTGTTTGAATTAATGTTCTTTCCCATCCCATTGGATAACGGTCAGGAACTTCAACAACTGAAATGTTTGGCCAGTTTTTAGCTCCCTCAGTTAGTGCTTCAAATAAGTCTGGTTTGTGTTCTTTGATAGCAATAATACCTTTTGTTGCTCCAGAAGCAATCATCATATAATTAACACCATCAAATAACGCATTTACTTCTTGTTTCATAACTACATGGTCAGAAGTAATAAATGGTTCACACTCAACTGCATTAATTAATACAGTATGAATACCATCAGTTTTTGAGTACTTAATGTAAGTTGGGAATCCAGAACCCCCTAGTCCTACTAAACCTAACTCCTTAATTGCATTAAATACTTCTTCTTTGCTCATGCTATCTGGATTAGAGATTTCTAGAGCCTTAACACGTGTCCCCAATTTATCGTTTTCAATTACGATATGTTCTTGTGGTCTTCCTGTTGAATGCATTCTTTTTTCAATTCCCAATACTTTTCCTGAAACAGAAGAGTAAATAGGTACATACATATCAGTACGTGTTGCTAGTTTTGTCCCAACTGCTACGACGTCACCTTCTTTTACGTGAACATCGAAAGCTGTAGACATACCTATAACAAGCGGGATATAAACAGTACTTGGCTCCTCAATAACTACGATATCTTTATCTTTAGTTAAAGCTTTTTGTCCGTTTAATTTAGCTTTCCCAACGCCAGTTAAAATCGTCATACGTTGACCTCCTTCTTTTGTCTAATATAACCTTATTAATTATATCACAAAATCAACTGCCTTTAAAGATATTTTCATTTCTTGATTGAACAAATAAAATTGGAAAAATTATTTAATTTGTAGCAAATAACTCCTTTTAAATCTAGATTATAGCAAAATACATATTAGTATTTGAGCAATATATATGCTAGTCACAAGACTACAAATGAGTTAGATATCTAAAAAGAATATAAGTTAGTTAATTTATCAATAAATTGGTGCAATTGCAGTCCGCAATCACTTCATTTCAAAAAAAAGATCTTATGATCTTTTTATTGACATACTGGATACGAAAAATCTTCAGAGTGATAACTAGCAAATTGCACAGTGTCAAAATCTGTCAATGTATATGTCGTTCCTAAAACATCTATGGCCAGAAAATCTTTCATATTTATAAATAAGCTAAAAAACATTCCGCTCCCATATGGCTTCTCAACAAAGTAAGCCTCATTTAATTTCATGTCATCTCCATTTGTATAAGAGTTATCTCTAATTCTTAGCATGTTATCATAGACCGTCGAACACTTCATCGTTGTCCTAGAAACACCATCTAAATTTATTCTTATTGAGTGTTGCTCAGTTGGACCATAAACAATATATTCATGATTATTAATTTGTGGATTTAGAAAACTCGTATACTCTGAACCAAACTTATATGAAGATATAATATGATTGTCTTCATTTACAAAAATAAGTACGGATTCTTTCTCACTATGATATAGTAGCGCATAGCCGTTTACAAGATCTACTTTATCACTCAGCTCTTTAGGGTAAGATAATGCAAATATTAAATCATTCTTATTGAATGGCTGCTTTGACAACCAAGAGTTGTAAAAACCTAGAATAGAAATCACAACGCATATTACTAATGTAGGCAATAGATACTTTTTCATATTTTCCACCTATCTCTCTTACTTAAAGTATAGCATAAAAACACTGATATGCAACCATTC
The DNA here is from genome assembly GCA_031555175.1 of Coprobacillaceae bacterium. GTDB lineage: Bacteria > Bacillota_I > Bacilli_A > Erysipelotrichales > Coprobacillaceae > JAVBUP01. The sequence goes on along the minus strand of JAVBUP010000005.1, from coordinate 38,656 downwards.
GCAACCATTTTGTGAGTTGTTCTAGGCTTTCTTCAATAAAATAATCATGATTACATATGCTTTCCTACTCTATATAAAGTTTTCTTAACTATATTTTACTTATAAAAAGGATTTTCTCATATGAAAAATCCTCACAATAATTATTTAGCTATAATATTAGATATATATTTATTATCGACATCAATTTCAGCTTTCGCTACTAATTCAAAATCATTTTCAATATCAAATTTGGATAAGTTACCTTCCATATCAGCGATATATAGGTAGTTCTCACACAAAGCACTAGTCATTATTTTTGTTTCTAACATATATACTGCATCCTTTTCTTCACTCAAATTATACACACTTATCGTTTTTCCCATTGGCATTACATCATTAGTATGAGTGATAAGCAAATTATCTTTATATACATATATATCACTTGGATAATTTGAACTCAAAGTAATTATTCTATTAAACTCTTGCAACTCTAAGTCTATTACCAACAAGTCTCTTACTGCCTTATCATCAATGTCAAATGGTTGACTTAAATATAGCATTTTATTATGGATAACATATTTACTATGATTTTGTCCAATAAGTTTATTAGTAATAACCTTCTTTAATTCCAAATTATAGTTTAAAACTTCAATTCTTACACTACTATTAGCCAAGTCTTGGATGAAAGCATAAATGTGATTATCATATGCAATAACAAGATAAAGATATTCTCCTTTATATTCCTTATCTAGCAACCTCTCTGTTTCTTTATCAATTCTAGATAAATATGAAACTCCATTTAGATTACTTGCAACAAAAACATATTGATCACTTATTGCTTGCGATTGAATATTGCTTTTATCTATATTCACAACAATATCTTTTTTTGTTTCTCCTAGATTTAATCCTATAATTTTCTTAGTATTATGATATTTACTTAATCCTTTAGGGATTATATACACAAAATTATCATCAGTATATTGTGGTTGAGTAAAGTGCGTCCCAAATTCTGCGTACTCATAAGAATTACTACCCAATAACTTTAGACCATCACTAAAATAATTGACTGTGCTTCTTTCTACAGAAGAAGATGTAGTAATCACCGCAAGTTCAAAATCCCCAGTAAATGAATTTATATCTCTTGCACACCCAGCACCAATAGATATAAATAGTAAAATACAAATAATTTTTTTCATTTATTCCTAAACTTATCTTTTCTTTTGATAAACCAAAGTTGTATTTGGTCCTAAAACTAGTTCCATAGGGTGTATCATGGCTCCAATATCAGTGTCCGCCATTTCAGTGTTTAAGTCTATTCCATACAAGTCAATGAACATCGCCCAGATTAGATGAGAACAGTAAAAAGATGATCTAGTATTCATGTTCATAAAAAGCAAATTATATGGCTTCCCAAGCTGTAACGAAGCTCTATCTGCAGCTGCAGCACGTTGCGCATTCGTTAATCCATTGACTGTCACTCCATAAACTTGATTTTTGGTAATATACCAATCATTATTCCCAATTTCTACTCCACCAAGGTTTGATTCTATTATTTTTGTCGAACTGTAAACAATTCCAGAATGCCCTAAATATGCAATATCCTTATATTTATCATCAGTTACCAAAATTGTACCTTTAATCGTAGGATATATACCTATATAACCAAACACATTTGTGCCCCCGCCATCTTCTGGTGGTAACACGACACTAAGTCCAATGTTGTCTTCAGAAGCGGCACTAACTAAACTAAAATCTACTGCTATTAAACCAAACAATACAATTATTAACGTAATCTTATTAAACATATTTTTCATTTCTTTTTCCTCCTATTATCAAATATCCAAATTACAAAATAATCATAACTACCATAAATAATATTATATCTCATAATTTTCATATTATCTTATAAGACGCCGTTTTTTTTGAAATATATGGTTTAACAATACTTTTTTGTATTTTTAGGAAAATCCGGCAAATAAATTAATAATATTCAATACAAAATCATAAAAGTAATAGAAAACAAAAAAGACTCTCTATTAAATTAAGAGAATCTTTTATATGATTATTTAGTTGAATTAACTTTTCCACCTAAAATATCTTTAGCTGCTGCTTGAGCTGCTGCTAATCTAGCTACTAGCACACGGTATGGTGAACAAGATACATAAGCTAAACCAACTTTATGGAAGAATTCGATAGATTTTGGATCTCCACCATGTTCTCCACAAACACCTAATTTGATGTTTGGTCTTGCTGCTCTACCTCTTTGACATGCCATATCAACTAAAGCACCAACACCATCAACATCGATTGATACGAATGGATCTACTGGTAATACTTTAGTACTTAAGTAGTCAGGTAAGAATTTAGATACGTCATCACGAGAGAATCCGAAAGTCATTTGTGATAAATCGTTTGTACCAAATGAGAAGAATTCAGCTTGTTCTGCTAATTTATCAGCGATAATTGCAGCACGAGGGATTTCGATCATAGTACCGATCATATATTTAATGTTAGATTTTCTTGCAGCGATAACTCTTTCGATTTCAGCTACTACATTTTTTCTAACGAATGTCATTTCATCTTCAATACAGATTAATGGTAACATGATTTCTGGTTTAATAGTGCATCCTTTTTCAGCTTCAATATCAATTGCAGCATCCATGATTGCTCTAACTTGCATGTTATAAATTTCTGGATAAGTAACCGCTAAACGGCTTCCTCTATGTCCTAACATTGGGTTAACTTCATGTAAAGTTTCACCTTTTGCTTTTACTTCAGCTAATGTTTTACCTAATTTATCAGCTACTACTTGGTAGTCAGCATCATTTTGAGGTAAGAATTCATGAAGTGGTGGATCTAGTAAACGAACTGTTACTGGTAATCCTTCCATAGCTCTAAAGATTCCTCTAAAATCTTCAACTTGGAATTTATATAATTCATCAAGTGCAGCGATACGAGCTTCAACACCATCAGATAAAATCATTTGTCTTACGTAATCAATACGATCTCCTTCGAAGAACATATGTTCAGTACGGCATAAACCAATACCAGTAGCTCCGAATTTGATAGCAGCTTCTGCATCTCTTGGAGAGTCAGCATTTGCTCTTACGTCTAATTTTTTAACTTCATCAGCCCATTGCATTAATGTACCGAAATCTCCTGTTAATTCTGGAGTTTCAGAAGCTAATTCACCCATATATACTTTTCCAGTTGTACCATCGATTGATAAGTAGTCACCTTCATTATATGTTTTTCCATCAACTGTGAAAGTTCTAGCAGCATAATCGATTGATAATGCTTTAGCACCTACGATACAGCATTTACCCATACCACGAGCAACTACCGCAGCATGACTTGTCATACCACCTGTTGAAGTTAAGATACCTTCGCAACTAACCATACCTTGAATATCTTCTGGAGAAGTTTCATGTCTAACTAATAAACATTTTTCACCAGCTAATTTCATGTTATGAACAGTTTCAGCATCTAAGTATACTCTACCAGATGCAGCACCTGGAGAAGCAGGTAATCCTTCTACTAATAATGTAGCTTTCGCTAATGCATCTTTAGTGAAGTTTGGATGTAATAATTGAGAGATTTGGTCACATTCAACTCTTGTAAGAGCTGTATTCTTATCGATTAATCCTTCGGCTACCATGTCTACAGCCATTTTTAATGCCGCTGGACCTGTACGTTTACCATTACGAGTTTGAAGAATATATAAAGTACCTTCTTCTACTGTAAATTCAACGTCTTGCATATCATGATAATGTTTTTCTAAGAATGTTACATGATCAACTAATTGCTTGTAAATAGCTGGCATATCTTCTTCTAAACGAGCGATTTTTTGAGGAGTACGAATACCAGCAACAACGTCTTCACCTTGTGCATCAATTAAGTATTCACCATAAATATGGTTATCTCCATTAGCAGCATTACGAGTAAATAATACCCCAGTACCAGAGTTTCCACCCATGTTACCGAATACCATTGATTGTACGTTTACTGCAGTTCCAATGTTATGATCAATTCCGTTTAAGTTACGGTAGATGATAGCACGGTCATTATTCCAAGATCTAAATACAGCTAAGATAGCTCCAATTAATTGTTCTTTTGGATCTAATGGGAAAGCTTTTCCTGTGTGTTCAACAACAACACCTTTAAATACTTCAACTAAATCTCTGAAGTCATCTCCAGTAACATCTAAGTCACTGTCATATCCTTTAGATTTCTTTAGTTCAGATAATTTGTGTTCAAAATGTTCTTTGTCTACTTCTAATACTACGTCAGAATACATTTGAATGAATCTTCTATAGCTATCATAAGCAAATCTAGAGTTTCCAGTTTTTTCAGCTACTACTTTAACTACTTCGTCATTAAGACCTAAGTTAAGAATAGTATCCATCATCCCAGGCATTGAGAATTTAGCTCCTGAACGTACAGAAACTAATAATGGGTTTTCTAAATCACCTAATTTTTTTCCTGTGATTGTTTCTAATTGTGCTAAAGAAGCATCAATTTGTTTTGCCATTTCAGCATCGATAACTTTACCGTCAGCATAGTATTTAATACAGCTTTCAGTAGTAACAGTGAACCCTTGAGGTACTGGTAATCCTAAAGATACCATTTGTGCTAAGTTAGCACCTTTACCACCAAGTAAGTCACGCATTGTTTCGTTACCTTCACTAAACATATATACATATTTAGTCATGTGTAAAAATCCTCCTTTTTTCTTTTACATACAGTACTATTATATAGAAATGTTATCACCATTTCAACCTTTATTTATTCTATCATAAGAATGGTTTTTTTCATATTTACTAAGTTTTTAGACAACATTTTACAATAAAATGTGTTATATTAGTATCTAGTAACACTATAAGGAGTATGGCAATGGAAATATTTGAAATAATATGTGAAGTTTTTAATGAGGCGCTTTATGAAATACTAATTTATATTTTCCTATCTTTCCTATTTTTTTCTATCCTTGAGACATATTTTAATGATAAATTTATTGATTTCATTGCTAAAACAAAAAGCTTCCAACCAATATTTGGAGCATTGATTGGGATAATACCAGGGTGTGGAGCTTTAGCGACACTTACTACTTTATACCATAAACGCAAAATTTCATTTTCTACAGTAATTGCCGCCTTAATAGCAACAACTGGTGATGTTGCTTTCGTGCTTATAGCCCAAAGTTTTTCTTTATTCCTAAAAGTTATTGCAATCACATTTACTCTTGGGGTAGTAACAGGATATATTGTTGAAATGCTAAACATTGAACAACGTTTTAAACTTTCACTATCATCTCCCAAAGAAACAGGACTGCCTGTACACTTACTTCCTAATCAATTAACAAGTGCTTTCTATTATGCAATGATACTAGCATGCATTGGCTTTCTATTACCCGAAGGAATTATAAAAACATATCTTGGGGTTATCATTACATTATTCTTAATACTATATCGCTTTACCTTCAAGCACCATGATATTGATGAAGGTTGTGCTTGCAAAGACATCGGAGAAATTCTTTATAAAACAAGTATTCAAGTATCTCATATGGCAGTGTGGATAGTTTCTACTTTTTTAATCTACGAAGTGATTTTTGCTTTCTTTATTAATGAAGAATATTTAATATCGCTTATTGCTAATAGTGGAATATTTATTGTTCTTGTTTCAACAATTATTGGAATGATTCCCGGCTGTGGTGTGCAAATACTCCACACTTCTTTATACCTAAAAGGATTAATTCCCTTTGTAGGATTAATAACTAATATGATATCGCAAGATGGGGATGGCTTAGTACCATTATTAGCCTATGATAAAAAATCAGCATTAGTAGCAACTATGGTTACAACTATTCCAGCTTTATTATTTGGAATTGTTTTTGTAATTGTGACTTAAATTTTTTCAAATTGTCATACTATCGTAACATAATGTGGGTATACTATGTTTGTAAAGTTAATCTTTACAACTAATAATAATTTATTTTTTCATAAATCCCTTTCAAAATACTATATAGCCTTACTTAAAAACACACACCTCCCAATGTGTGTTTTTAACTTATTTATGATTTGTCATACAATTGTAACAAAACTCTTATATACTGTCATTGTAAAGAAATCTTTACAAATTAAAGATTTTTCATTACCCTCTCCTTTCATAATAATATGTAAAGATATGACGCGCCACGTCATATCTTTTCTTTTGTAAATAATCATTAAATAATCTATAATAGACATTAATGAGGTGATTAAAAATGAAAAAAAGAATTGTCATTGGCTCAGTATTAACTATTCTTACTATAGCAATTATCTCTACTGTTTTCATTTTGCAAGAAAACAAGAGAATAAAGCAATTAGAAGAAGAACAGTTGGTTGAGGTAATCAAAAATAGTTATTCTAAGTATGTTGTGGTAAATGCTCCATCAACTCTATTTATCAAAGATGAAAATGATCTATATCATTCAAAGGGTACAGCATATGAAGGCTATGAATTTGAACTAGCCGAATTTACTGTAAACAATAGTACAGACCGCTATTTTCCAATTGCTAATAGCGATTACTATATTGACTATAAATATCTTACAAGTATCGAAAAACTTTCTACATACGACCAAGACTATAAACGTTATATTCCATTTAATGAGAATATAACTGGTATCTCTTTTGGATTTTATGTCGATAATAATCTTGTTTTAGAAATCCAAGAAAACTTAAATCTTCCCATTATTATTAAAGAAGATACTCAATATGGTGTTGAGTATGACGGGCGTCTAATGTATGTTAAGAAGAGTGAATCGATTGCAATGACAGCTGCTAATAATAGTGACGAGCCTATTGCTAAGGATATTACAGTTCTTTTATATCACTTCTTTCATAACCATGATCGTTATGAAGAGTTAAGAACATGTATCTATATGCGCATTGATAAGTTTGAGTCCCAAATGAAATACTTAACCGACAACAATTGGACTACGTTAAGTATGCAAGATCTTGATTTGTATATCGATGGTAAGATAAACTTACCTAAAAAGTCAGTAGTATTAACAATCGATGATGGGCACGATACTATTTATACTTATGCTTCGCCAATTATGGAAAAATATAATATCAAAGCGACCATCTTCAATATTGAATCTGCTCATCCTGGAGCAATATCTAAAGCGACCAAAAATGTTGAAATACATTCTCATACATACAACATGCATGAATATAGTTGTGGAGGCAAAGGAGCTATTACTTGTATTAGCCAAGTAGATGGCGTCGCTGATTTGCAAAAAGCTAGTCAAGCTTTAAATAATTCATTATACCTAGCTTATCCATTTGGACACTATAATGACCATGCGATTAACATCTTAAAAGATGCGGGATACAAACTCGCATTCACAACTGATGGTGGAACTGTAAAGGTTGGTACTAACAAATATAAAATACCTCGCTATTATATTTATAATGAGTGGACATTAGATAACTTCATTAACCGCATAACGAATTAAAAAGTTTGGTCTCCCAAACTTTTTTCTATACACTTCTTGCTAATTGAAATAGATAATCTGACAATCTATTTAAATAACTACTAACTATCTCATTTATACCAAATTGTTTAGCATAATTAATATAGCATCTCTCTACTTCTCTAGTGTAAGACCTGACAATATGTAGATATGAACAACATGGACTACCTATTGGTAAAATAAATTTTTGAAGCGAAGGCAAACTACTAGTTAGTTCATCGAGCCATGTTTCTAACAAAGCCAAATCTTCTTCGCTTAAGTGATTTTGTTTAGTTCCAATAGTTAATGAAATACTTGGAATTGTTGCAACTATTTGCATTAGTTGTTTCTTATACCCACCATTATCGCTTAAACTATAAGCATAACTTAATTGGCTTTGCAATTGATCTAATTTTCCCAACAACTCAATGCGAATATCATCTTTATCTACATCCTCACCAAAGAAAGATGTTCTACCAAAATCGCCTTGTTTAGTATATATTTTAACCATACTTTCGATACATCCTTTCAAATACTTGATGAGTTCTATTAAATAATAATAATGCCAATATATAGTTTGCTACGCAATGAATAATATCAAATGGTATTCCTTTAAGCCAATAAGCAAATCCGGTTTGGAAATTAAACACTATAAAATATGGAACTGCAAAGAAAAAACCAAATGCTAATCCAAATAATCCAGAATAGATAGCTACATAATCAATTTTCTTGATTAAGAAATTTCTTAAATAATAAGTTACTACTACAAATAAACTCCAAACTATTAAATAGCTATACGTCCATTCACCAACACCATACATTACTGTTTGACCTAGAGAAAACACAATACTAATTAGAATACTAACTCTTAATGGCATAGTGATAGAAAACACAATTAATAATAAAGTTACTAACTCTACATTAGGTATAAATCGTAATAGTTCTTTGCTCATCAACAATATCGCAGATAGAAATGAGATTAATACTAACTGTTTAACTTTCATATTAATACTTTTCTAATGTAAAGATAAAATGATTTCCATCTTCAATATTTAAAATACTCATCCCATCACAATATCCAAACTCTGCGCACGATTGATTATCTAATGATGAATAACTCCACCATTTATTATCAGTCCCATCTCCAAACAATAAGTTTTCGCTACCTAAACCAGTAATCATTTTGCCATATGCACTTGTAGCAGTTTCCAATTTTATTTTTCCATTGTTAGACAATTCTGTTAAAAACTCTTCTAAAGTTAGAGCATCTGTATTAAATGATTCATTTAAGATTACCTTTTCTGGTTCAACTGATTTATCAATGATTTGCACATGAATTACTTTTTCCCCAACTTCACCATCTTTTTTCACTAATTGTTGATATGCCAGTATTGAAGCAAATCCAACCACTAAAACAGCAATAATCTTCACTAAATTCTTTTTCATAATATTTCCCTTTCTTTAAAAAAGCACACCATGAGGTGTGCAAAAAAGACGGTTATAGCCTTTTTATCTTACCCCTAGAAGATAATACGAATAAATGGAAGGCAGGTCTACTGGCTCGTGGTCAACCTTGATAATCCCTTCCCAAGTCTAACTTAGTGGTTTATGATTATCTTGTCGCACTTACAGTTGCTAGGACAGCTAACGCATTCAACGTTATTCCCTATTAAGCTTTAAAGCACCAATATTTATCTACTAGAATTATAACACACTAACGCTATCTAACAAGGAAAATGAATCAAAAAAAGTGATTTATTTTTTATGATGTCAACAGATTTGTTTATCAATGAGTATATCAAATAAAAAGTATATAAAATATTAGCAAGTAATTCACTTTCTATTGAGTTATGACATTATGTCAATGTCTTAAAGTCTAGGGATGATTTGATATCTTGTGTAGTCGCTAGGGGAAATTTTTAATAATACTAATTCATATTCTAGTATTAGTCATAAATTTATTGAAGTAATCGCCAGTTAACTATGATTACTGCCAAGACTCTAAAACCAAAGGAGATGGCTGATACCATCTCCTTTCTCTTAATTTAATGTCATATGTTGTAACACAAAAAATATTATTTCAATATTAGTCCCTATTTTCCAAGATAAACGAATGCTCGATACAAACCTTTAATATAGGCTATATCTTCTACATTATAATCTTGATTAGCTCCACCAATTACATTATTAACCATTTCAAAACTAAACTCTTTACCTTCGGCTTTAGAAGCTTCGACAATCATATCAACAACTTGTCTAGTATTTGATATTGCTACATTTTTGCCATCAGTTTCTTCAAACAGCGCTTGTGAATCTTTAGATGTAATATCTAGTATCCTGTAATAGAAATCCTTTCTTGATAATCCATTACGATCAATAGCTTGTTCTATTTTACCATCTTTTAAGAACAATAATTTCTTTGAGTAACTAGCAATCATAGGATCATGAGTAACCATCAAAATAGTAATCCCATCTGCTTCATTCAAATCAGTTAATAACTTTAACAATTCATGAGAGTTTTTTGAATCAAGATTTCCTGATGGTTCATCAGCAACTACCAACTTTGGATTAGCAATTAACGCTCTTGCACTTGCTATACGTTGACGTTGTCCACCTGAACATTCATTTGGAAAACGATCTAACAATGTCTCTACACCAAGTTTTGTCGCAACTTCCACAACTCTAGCCTCAACATCAGCTGCCTTCTTAACATGAAGAGTTAATGGTAAAGCAATGTTTTCTCTAATCGTTAAGCAATCTATTAGGTTAAACTCTTGAAAAATGAATCCTAGATTCTCGCTTCTAAATTGCCCTAGAGCAACTTCATGCATTCCTCTAACGTTTACACCAGCTATCTCTACCTTACCCTTTTCTGGGATGTCTACAGTTGATAACTCATATAAAAGTGTACTTTTACCAGATCCTGATGGACCCATAATGCAGACAAATTCTCCTTCAACAACATCTAAGTTAATTTTGTCTAAGGCCAGGAATTCGTTTTTCCCAATTCCATAAATCTTCGATAAATTCTCTGCATGCAATATATTACTTTTCATCTCCAAATCCACCTTTCAATTTTCTTAATATATATGTCTTATATGCAATATAAGTGATTATTCCACCAACTACTATAACTGCAATATTGAACAACAACAACCCTATCGCAAAGTTTGCACTTACATTTCCTGCAACAACATGAGCGTAAAATGTAAAAAATAAATATGGCAATGTAATTATCAATAGTGATATAAAATAGTAAACTAATTCTAGTCTTATCATTCTCACTACAGCTTTTCTTCCAAATCCAGTTAATTGTATTTGTTTGAAATTCTTCGCTCTTCTAACTACTTCAACAATGATTTTATATATTAAACATACTGCTAATAATATCGAGACAATTATATATGAAAATATCGCAACTAATCCAATTAGCCGGTTATCTTGATAATAACAAACAGCACATCCTAAGCCATTTGTACATATTCCAATCAACAATATCAATAGTTCACTCGAACGCATTGAATAATGATAATTACCAAGAGCCATTAAATGTACCCCATCAGTCATAAATCTTTTTCTCTTAATCTTTACAATAACTTTTGGCAATACATATCTAATTACACCACTCATTCCATAAATCCCAACATAAACAAATATAATGGTTTGAACTACAAAATCATCACTTCTAAAAAACGTAAACAAGATTAGTGGAAATACATACAATATAACGTAAATGAACCCAGGTATTTTATAAACTCTAGTATCCGGTTTAGCCATTTTGCCATTAAGGGCAAGTAAATCAATAACTTCTTTATCCTTAAATAAATAACTAGTATCTATTAATGCTAAATACACAACATTTACTAGTAATATTATTACAATTGAAATAACTGCTTCACTTCTTATGGCAAAAATAGAAAAATCTAAGTCCAGCACAAGATTTGCCACATGATTAATACTAACGCTAGATATCAATGATAATACTATTCCTAAAGGTAATGACAATACAAAGATAATGCTATGTTCAAAGAATAACGTCATTTCTAATTGCGTAACAGTAACCCCTGAAACAGTCATTATCGCTATTTCTTTTAACTTTTCTGCAATAAAGAACGTATTACAATATAAAACCGACATAGCAGCTAAAAATAATACCACTGATGTAAATCCCATTGAGACCCCTTGAATACTATAATTCTCTTGGTATTGTGGTTGGAAAACTAAATTAAACAAGCCAAACATAACCGCTGTCGCAAATGAGACAGTCGTAGCATATAACATATTACGTTTGAGATTAGCAAATACCAACTTTTTACCAAATTTAAATGTGTTCATTCATATTCACCTCTTCCATAAATTATAGTTTATTAACCAGTTAGTTTTATATGATTTTCAATTTCAGAAATCATTTTCATAAAATGAAAAAATCAATAGAGGGAACTATTGATTAAATATTCTATTATTCTTACACTATTATTCTTATAAATAATTATATAAACAGTCTTATCATCTTTTATTTCCAATAACCCATAACGATATAAAAGCTCTTGATTAAGATTGTTAGTAGCTAAAAACTCATTATCATTAAGAATAGTTTTATTAATAATTTTCTTTTGTTCTATTGTCAATAAATCATTAGTAAATCGTTTTGGTTTTATTTTAAAATAGTTGTAATAGTCATATTTCAATATACCAGTTAAGTCTATATCATTTATCTTCAAAAAATCCTCGAGCCTACTAAACAAATCATTTAGTTGATAATTACTAAACGAATAATTATGATCAACATAAAACTCGCCTAATTTTAAAAAGAAGTCAAAACTAGAGTCAAATAAATTTAATATTTTTGGTAAAGATTTTTTAAAATAACCGCTATTCCAGTATTTTTCTAACATTTCTTCTACTAAATGAATTTTAGCTACATCACTGCTAGATAGCCAATTATTTGAAATCATCTCATAAGGAGCATGGTCTTGATACTTATAGCCATATTTATCAGCATTATCTTTTAGACTGGTTCCACGCAACATTTTTAAAAACCCAAGTTGAAGTTCTGGTGCTCTAAATGCAAAAACATCATCAAATGACTTTGAAAGGCGAGTTAAGTCCTCATATGGTAATCCAGCAATTAGATCTAAATGTAGTGTGATATTTTGATGAGATAGCATTTTATTTATATTACTAGACAATTTAGAAAAATCTTGATAACGATTTATTTCTAGATTAGTCTTATTATATGTTGACTGGATACCAACTTCAAAGCGTATTAAGTCTCTTGGTGCGTTTTGACCAACAAAATCAATAATCTTAGTATTCATAACATCAGCATTTACTTCAAACTGAAATGATTGCCCTGGCTTATGATTCTCAATGATAAAAGTCAAAATTTTTAAAGCATAATCAACATTAGCATTAAAACTGCGATCAAGAAATTTAATCGTTTTAACATTATTATCAATTAAGTATTTTAAATTACTAAAAACATAATCCTCATCAAAGAAGCGCATTCCTTTCTCTAATGAAGATAAGCAGTATGCACATTGATGTGGGCACCCTCTAGCACTCTCAAAATACACAATACGATTAGAGAAGTCTTTTTTATCTTTAGCTAGTTGATATGGAGAATGATTATTTTGAATTGTTGACAAATCACTTTGTAATACATGCTTTGAGATAATATGTTTCGAAGATACACCCGGTATATATTTAGTGTCATTCTCTTCAATAGCTTGTAATAACTTGCTAAGGACTTCTTCACCCTCACCAGAAACAACATAATCAATATTGAAATTATTGATGAAATATTCTGGTTCATAACTTACCTCAGGGCCGCCTAAGATTATAATTATATTCTCGTTTGCTGCTTTAAGATTTAAACATAATTCTTTTACTAACTCGACATTCCAAATGTAAGTAGAAATGCCAATAACATCATAGTCTTGAGCGATAATATCATCAGTTATAACTTTTAAATCATCTTTTATTACGTATTCTTTGAAATCAATATCAAACGTGCTATAATTTGTTGAATATAGAAGTCGTAGTGCTAATGATGTATGGATATATTTGGCATTTAATGTAGTAAGTAGCGTTTTCATATAGCACCTCCACGACACATTATAACACAGGAGAATAACCAATGGAAAAAGAGTTAGAGATTATAAGAGAGATTTTTAACACAAATCAAGAAATCAAGTTTACGCCATTAGATGGTGGCTTATCAAATGACAATTACATTTTTGAAATCGATGGCGTTAAATATGTTTTACGTGTCTGCCACCCTATCATGAATGAAATAAACAATAGAAATGATGAGTACAAAAACTTATTATTGGTACAAGATTATGATGTAGATGTTCCAATGATTTATTTTAATACTGAAACTGGAATGAAAATAACTAAATATGTTCATTATTGTTATAACTTACAAAATGTTGAACTTGACAGCGAAGCTGTCAAGAAAATGGCATTAACTCTAAGAGATTTTCATAAAATTGACAAACTTTCTGAAAATGATTTTGACCCTTTAGTTAAACTAGAAACATATAAAAGTAAAATAACTACCCAACTTTATAAAATAGATGAAGAAGAATTAGTGATAAGCAAAACTAAAGTACTATATACAAAATATCCACTAACCTTCTGCCATAATGATCTTGTCCCGGGAAATGTTTTAGTTGGTCGAACAAAGACATATCTTATCGATTATGAGTACGCAGGCAACAATATATATCTTTTTGATATAATGTCATTCATTACAGAGAATAATATTGTGAGTAAAGATTTAGTATTTCTATTCTATACAGCATATCTTGGATATCCTGCTTCGGTTGATTTATTAATCGATCTAGAGATTATGGCATGTTTTGAAGATTTATTGTGGTTTTATTGGGCTAATATGATGTATGATTTATGTCAAACAGATATTTATCGCGATATAGCTACAACTAAATATCACGCATATAACCAAAGACTAAAAATTATGAAAGAAAGAAATGCTTAACTAGCTATATTTGTAATAATAGTTTATTTTAAATCTTTTAGCTAATATATTAGTAACTAAAAATATAGCCTCGATTTTTGAAATCGAGGCTTTTTATATTTATTTCTTTTTACCAATTTTTAAAAATTTTTTTATCTCAGGTTCAAACACAAAGACTGTGTAAGAGACAAGTAATGCTACGCCACCAATAAATAAACTTATTAAAACATTAATTGTTTCAAGTTTTGTAGGCAATGAATTAACATGCACTAAAATCCCAATGAATGCAATTAATAGTGTGGCAGCTCCAAAATATATATTTGTTTGAGCACGTTTTACAACAACATCTGGTAAATCACTAATTGCTGTGTCACTAGTTAAATCAAGACCAGTCATTAAACGATAAGATAATTCTTGTTTTTGAATTGGTGATAGATAATAACATTGCATAATGTCATCAATAATTAACGATACTGTTAAATCATAATTGTATAACTCCTTAGAGGGTATTCCATAACGTTTCGCAACATTTTCTACGACAGTTTTATGAAAAGCCTTTAAATCAGTTCCTGTTAACATAACAGATTTAATGTTTACTAATACTTCATCGTTAGCTTTATTGAATAATTCTAAATCAATGTTAGCATCTTTAGTAACGCGGATTCTTTTTTCAGGTTGCGTAAGAATATATGCACCATACCCAACAAATAATGATATAAATAATGTCACTACCCATTTATTAAATAATATGTCCATAATACTCACCTATCCTCTCTTATCCAACATCTCTACAACTGCATCATAATCACTGGATTCTTGTAATGATTTCGCAATTTGAATACTTGATAATGCTAAGTCACTATAATAAATAGGGTTAGTCCCATCAAGCGCTATTGCTCGATTGAACTCAGCCAAACTTTCATGATATTGATTATTCAAATAATATACTCGTCCAAGTTTATGAACTGTTTCTGGTTGTTCCTGCTTACTAATCATCTCTCTATAAATATCAACTGCCTCTGGATAACGACCAGCTTGTGTATAAGCATTGGCCAATAATCCTAACACCTCATTATCACGATTATATGTAGTAGCTGATAAATATCCTTGAGCAGCTAAGTTATAATCTTGCCCCTTTATTGCCAAATTACCAACTGTCATATAGTTATCATAGCTTGGATTCAATCTAGATATTTGTGTATATGTATTTGCTTCTGCCAAATAATCTTGTACACGATCATAAGAAGTCGCTAATTCATAGTAATATTCTATATCGTCTTTATTAATCGCAATAGCTTTTTTCAATGCATCAATTGCTTCATAAGGAATATTCAACTTATTATTAACATAACCTAAATGATATAAATACTTGTCATCATCATTTCGCAAGTTAATTGCATTGCTATAGGCATTTTTTGCACCTTTGAAGTCATCTGTCTTTTCAAAAGATAACCCTAAGCGATAATGATAGCTTGGTTCAGTATCATTAAATTTAATCGCTTGTTTATACCATCCTATTGCATCAGCATAGTTAGCAGTTTTGAAATATGCGTCAGCTAATGTTGAAACAGTAACAGGATTATTTGGTTCTAACTCATCAGCATGCATTAATGCATTAATTGCTCCATTATAGTTTTCAATCTCATGATAAGATTTCCCTAAATAGAAGAAGTATAACGGATTCTTGTTATCTAACTTTGCTGCAAACTGTAAAGGTTCTATTGCAGAGTAATAATCAAAAATGCTTATATAACTAATTCCTAATTGATAATGTAATTGATCATTATATTTAAAGTATGATGAAGCGCGATGGTACAGATTAATAGCTTCACTATATTGATTTATATCTTTATAAGCTTCAGCACCTTCATAGCAATAACTATAATTTGGGAAAAGCATAACTAGTCTAGATAATGTTCTAGCATAGTTATCTTTATCGCCGATCGCTTGATATGATTTCGCTAAACTATATAACACATCTTCTTCTTGAATACTATTACTATACTCTTCAAAATAAGTAATAGCGGTCTTATAAATATGTTGAATGAATTGTAAGTATCCATAAGCTTTAATCAATTCAGAGTTTCTATTTCCTAACTCCATAGCTTTTAATACAGCCTCACTCGCTTCTTCGTATTTCTTAAGAGCGAATAAAGCAACTGATAAATTTGAGTAATAACTAGCTCTTCCATTAATTGAAATTGCATTATTATAAGCCTTAACAGCTTCCTCGTATTTACCTAACTTAACAAGTACATTTGCATATAAATCATAATATTGCTCATAATTATCGCTCAAGAATATGGCAGTTTTAATATGCCTTAAAGCCTTCTTATAATCTTGTAATTGATAATATGCTGATGCTAGATTAGCATTATAGGCATGCATGTTACTTGTGTAGTTCTCAGCTGATACAAATTCATTTGCCGCTTCTTCAAATTGCTTATTACTATAATAAGCTACCCCTAAATCAAAGTGATATGGACTATATGTTTCATCTATTTCTGTTGCTCGTTGCAATAAAGAAATCGCCTCATTTGATTCATTTCCTAAATATACTTGTCCTAAACAATAATGATAAATGTCATTGTCCTTTGATAAACTACAAGCTTTTAAATATGCGCTTTGAGCTTTTTTAAACTCATTATGGCGAATATAATAATTACCTATCAAACCATGATATAAAGAATTTTGCTTATCAATTGCTAAAGCTTTACGAAGTGCATTTAACTCTCCATCAGATTGATTTAATTTACGATATAAATCAGCTATACGAGTTGAATAATAGGCAACTTCACTATCATGCTCCAAAGCTAATACATAATAGCTTATAGCTTCTTCAATATTTTCGTTCTTCTCATTAATATCCGCAATCATTGCGTAGTAATAACTATTTTCTGGAGTAATTTGTAATGCTTTTTTATATGCTTGTACAGCTAACTCATCATTACCTGCATCACGATGCATATCAGCCATTAACGCAAAACGGATTGATAAATCCAAGGCATTTGAACCACTTTGCTGACTTTGCAGAATTTCACTCATTTTATCAAATGATACCGATAATAAAGGATAGTATAGATCTTGATCTTTCCCAGTAGACATAGCCTCATTATATACAACTACGGCTTTATCATATATTTCTTTAATTAATCTAGTAGTATACGTTCGTGTAATATAAGCTTCATGTAATGGTATTAAACAAATTGCTTCACCATATGATTTTAATGATTTTTCATAATCTTGCATCGCAGCGTAAATATCACCAAGTAGTTCAAATGCTTTTGGATCATTAACGCGATTTATTACAGTATGCTTAGCATGAAGCAATGCCTGCTCTAAACTATTATCTTGAAGAAGTTTAGTGGCCTCATCAAAACTAGCAGTGAATGTATCTTGAAAACGAGAAATATCATCTACATAATTCGTGATAATAAAACGTTGCTTTGATAATTGGTTATCATACTCACTTTTCTTATCAATATCAAGTAGGACGGATCTTGCCTCTTCAACTAATGCTAGTCTTTCAAGCAATCGTGTTTCTTCAGCAAATTCCTCATTATTTAAATATAGATTATAACGTGATACAAGAAAATCTAATGCTTTCTCTACTCCACTTATATCCAGGTCTTGACTAATAAGCAATTCTTTATAATAATTAATCATTGCATGCACTCCTTCCGGGATTTTTCTCTACCCTAAATTATACAATTAAAACAGATTACGGTCAATAAATGGGGACTATTTAGCCTTGCTTTCGACCGACAAATTTCTCATTTGCACTACAAAGTATCCAAAGTAAAACATTTGTAATGCCATCATTGCGTATCCTATCATTCTGACGATCAAAATAATTTTATCAACATCAGTTGAGTACACAACAGATAGCAGCGCTAAAGCCGCGGTTAATACCGCAAATAAACTAATTAATCCATATAATAATACTCGTTTTAACTTTACTAAATTATCAGCATGTTGACTTACCGCATAGATACAAACTAACACAAACATCATAAGATACTGATATAATGATATCGATTTGACAATTCCACTTAATACTTCTATAAATATTCCGATAACACTCGTTCTTGCCATACTTGCTGCTTGGACAGCAAAGCGTGTAAGAAATGAATAATCAGCATATTTACCTATGGCAGCAATATCACTGGTTACTTTAACTGATGCCAAATTAAATGATATATATAAAGTTAATAGTATTTCAATCATTATAACTAAGTATAATAGCGCAAAAATCAAAGTAGTAGCTTTTCTTTTCATAACTCTTCCTCACTTCTAAATATTATACAAACTAAATGATTGAAATACAAACAAACTTTTGATAAAATATACAAGATAATAGAAAGGATGTTACAAAAATGGAAAAAATTACTAAATTTGCCAAAGAATTAAAAATATTTGGGCTAGTTGGAATTATAGTTTTAGGCTTATTTGCTTATAAACAAATTACTGGAAAAACTAGAACTACTAAAGAAATATCAAAAACAGAATTAATTGAAATGATTGAAGCCAAGGATGATTTCATCGTATATGTTGGAACTGAGACATGCTCAGCATGTATTACTTATAAACCAATCGTAACTAGATATTTAAATAATCATTCTGATACAACGATTTATTATATTGATTTAGACGATGCTGGAACTTCAGATGAAGTAACTGCATTTATGTCTGACTACTTCAACAGTGACACTTCAACACCACAAACATTTGCATTTATTGATGGTGAAATTACTGCTAACAAAACTGGTACAATTGATTACTACAATTTAGGAAAGTTCGTTACCGAATTTAACGAAGCTAAATAATGAAAAAAATTATTACTGCTTTACTACTATGTACCTTATTTATAACAGGGTGTGATAAAGCTAAAGAAGAATTAGTTGTAGATCGACCAGTTAGCTTAGTAGAATTAGATTTAGACTCTCTAAAAGAAAAGTTAGATAGTAACACTGATTTCATAGTTTATATCGGGAGACCAAATTGTGGTGACTGCCAAAGATTTAAGCCATTGCTTGATAGTTATCTAGAAAGAAATAGCGGTACGGGTATTTACTACATTAATATTCAAAAATATAATGATGAGGCAAAGAAGGATGGCGCAACACAAGAAGCGATTGATTTCTATGCCAACATTAGAACAGAGTTAAATTTTAGTTGGGTACCAACAATACATAGAATAGTTGATGGTGAATTTATTTCAAGTTATGAATTTGCTAGAATCGCTGATACTACTCAAGATTTCGAAACCTTTACTACTTGGTTTGAGAAAGAGTTAAATACAAGTCATTAGACTTGTATTTTTTTATTCTTGTAACATTATATATCTCTTGCGTTATTCAATTATAATATAACATTTTTTTTATATAAATAATGGTATTACTATAAGTGGTCGCTTAAATCGACAAATTAGCAGATACAAATTGAAAAAAAGACAATTTTTTGTCTTTTAAAACATTAATAAATACAATTTACTTAAAAATATTCTCTTCAATCCATTTTGCGACACCATCTTCATTATTTGATAACGTTATATGTGTTGCCCTACTCTTAACATCTTCTATCGCATTTTCCATGGCTACACTTATACCACAATAATCAAACATTTGAATATCGTTTGAATCATCCCCAAAACAAACTATTTCATCTTGTTGAAGATTCCATAAATGGCATAAAAATTCTATAGATTTTGCTTTTGTAACTTCCTTATGTAATATTCTACATAGCGATCTACCCTCAATACAATGAGCATACATATAACTTGGCAGAGCCTCTTCTAGTTTTGGTAATAAATCAATTGAACCAATATCCATAATTATTCTTGTGGTTACGTTATCTGGTAAATCAGAAAAGTCAGTTAATATATAATTTGATTCCCATTTATCATATTTAGAGACATCATAATTAGCATAGAACACATCATTCATTTCCAATGATATTTCATAACCAGGATAATTATTTATAAGAATTCTCATTACCTCATCACGTTCTTGTACACTCATCCCTTGTTCATAGATTACTTCATCATTTAATAAAATTCTACTGCCATTCAAACAAATAATAGCATCACTTGGAAACATCTCATAAATACTCATTCTTTTTAATACTCTTTGTGCCCTAGCTGTTGCAGGAACAAACTTGATGCCTTGCGCGCGAGCCTTATTTATTATGCTAAGTGTATAGTCAGATATTTGTTTGTCATCGTTAAGCAGTGTAGCATCCAAATCAGTTAAAATCATTTTAATTCGCGACATATATATTCCTCCATATACTGCTTAGTTTATATGCATAATAATTTATAGTCAATGAAAAAGAGACTAATATAAGTCTCCATTATCATTTACTTCATATTCTACAACGTAATCAGCAGA
This sequence comes from Coprobacillaceae bacterium, assembly GCA_031555175.1. Classification (GTDB taxonomy): domain Bacteria; phylum Bacillota_I; class Bacilli_A; order Erysipelotrichales; family Coprobacillaceae; genus JAVBUP01. The sequence goes on along the minus strand of JAVBUP010000005.1, from coordinate 17,808 downwards.
ACTTGCTTTTACGTTAATTATTCTTTGATTTTTCGAACCACGATATGGCAACAATAATGAACGTTGATCAAGAATAAATCTTCCATCAATTAATACATCTATGCGATTCAATAGCTTTATTTGATCTGCATCGTTTATTCTAAGCAACTCTTTGTATGTATAACCAGTATACGCGACAATGTGCATATCAGGAATCTCATCTAATAACAAATTAAGTTCTCGAGCTTGCAGAAACGGCTCGCCACCAGATAAAGTGATACCATCCAAGATAGTATTTTCCTTTATCATATTTACTATTTCAGTAAGTTCCTTTTCCTCACCACCATGTATATCATGAGTTTGTGGATTATGACACCCTAAACAATTATGAGTGCACCCTTGAGTAAAAATTGCTAGCCTAAGCCCTGGTCCATCTACAATACTGTCATTGACTAGTCCTGAAACTTTAATTTTCACCATGCTTTACACGATCCTGTACTTCATGTAATTTAGCGTTGTTAAAGCGATCTAGTGTTCCAACCAAATATCCAGTGATACGACGAATTCTTTCAAAAGGAATATCTCCCTCAGTTCTACCACATTGTGGGCACACATCATCAATAATTCCATTATAACCACATACTGGATCACGATCTACACTGTGATTGATAGCACCATAGCCAACATTAGCATCATGCATCGCTCTAACTACTTTTTCAAAAGCAGCTAAGTTTCTTGTTGGGTCGCCATCAAGTTCAACATATGTAATATGTCCAGCATTTGTTAAGGAATGATATGGTCCTTCAATCTTAACTTTATTAACAGCAGAGATTGGATAATATACTGGCACATGGAAACTATTTGTATAATACTCTCTATCAGTGATGCCTTCAATACTTCCAAATACATTACGATCTATCTTAACAAATCGTCCAGATAATCCCTCAGCAGGAGTTGCTAATAAAGAGAAATTAAGTTTATGTTTTTCACTTTCTTTATCCATTCTATCCCTCATAAATGAGATGATAGAATGACCTAAATTGTCAGCATCTTTACTTTCACCATGGTGCGTTCCAGTTAATGCTTTTAGTGTTTCAGCTAAACCAATAAATCCAATTGATAAAGTACCATGTTTTAACACTTCTCGTACTTCATCTTCATAGTTAAGTTTTTCAGAATCAATCCATACTCCTTGTCCCATTAAGAAAGGATAGTTATAAACATGTTTACGACATTGAATCTCAAATCTTTCTAATAACTGATCAACGCATAAGTCCATCTTACGATCTAATTCATCAAAGAACCACTCAATATCACCTTTAGAGCGCAATGCAATACGAGGTAGATTAATAGTAGTGAAACTTAAATTACCGCGTCCATTTGTAATTTCTCTAGTTTTATCATATGTATTACCAATAACACGAGTACGACATCCCATATATGCTATCTCAGTTTCTGGATGCCCAGGTTTATAATATTGTAGATTAAATGGTGAATCAACGAATGAAAAATTAGGGAATAAACGCTTAGCAGATACACGACATGCTAGCTTAAATAAATCATAATTTGGTTCTCCTTCATTATAATTTATTCCTTCCTTAACTCTAAAAATTTGAATTGGGAAAATTGGTGTTTCTCCATTACCTAACCCTGCTTCATTAGCTAAAAGAACATTTTTAATAACCATTTGTCCTTCGCTCGTTGTATCCATGCCATAGTTTATCGATGAGAATGGCACTTGTGCACCAGCACGTGAATGCATAGTGTTTAAGTTATGAATTAATGATTCCATCGCTTGATATGTTTGTTTGTCAGTTTCTTCGTAAGATTTCTTAGCTACATAATTATGAATTTTAGTAATTTTTTCATCTGTAACTCCAAAACGGCGTAATTGATTTGTTTCTCTCTCATTAAAAATTGGATTGTCATCAATTGTTGGTTTCAATCCACAATCGAGCATAGATTGCTTGATAGCTGCAACTTTTTGACTAGCATCTTCATAATCACATAATAATTCTAATGCTTTAGTTAAATTTTGATAATATATCTTTGCATACGTTTTCGCAACTCCAGGCGCCATTCCATAATCAAAGTTCACAATTGATTGTCCACCGTGTTGATCATTTTGATTTGATTGAATTGCAATACACGCAAGCGCTGCATATGTAGCTATGTTATTTGGCTCCCTTAACACACCATGCCCTGTAGAGAATCCTCCTTCAAATAGTTTTAATATATCAATTTGACAACAAGTTGTAGTTAATGTTAAAAAGTCCATGTCATGAATATGAATATCTCCATCACGATGAGCTTTTGAATGCTCAGGTTTTAAAACAAATATTTCATTAAACTGCTTCGCTGATTCAGAACCATATTTAAGCATGGTTCCCATTGGGGCATCACCATTAATATTAGCATTCTCACGTTTCAAATCAGACTCTTTTGAGTTACTAAAAGTTATTTCTTCTAGTGTTTTCATTAAGCGAGAATCCATTTCTCTAGCGCGACTACGTTCAGAACGATAAAGAATATATGATTTAGCGACATGAATATGCCCTTTTTTCATCAACACTGCTTCAACTGTGTCCTGCACTAATTCCACTGTTGGTGCATAAATCTCTTTTTCGATTAATTCTTGCTCTACTAAAGTTGCAATTTCTAAAGCATCTTTATAGTCTTTAGAACTTCCTGTAGCTTGAAAAGCCTTAAAAATAGCGAGTGCAATTTTATTAATATCAAAATCGGTTACTCTTCCATCTCTTTTTCTTATCTTCATTTCCATATATATTCCCCCATTCTGCTTATGTAGGCCTATAAAAGACAATAGCCTTTTATCTTATTCCTAGAAGATAACTAAATATATATTATGGCAGGTCTACTGGCTTATGATCATCCTCGATGATGCCTTCCCAAATAATTCAGTGGCATATATCATCTTGTCCCAATTACAGTTGCTAGGACAGCTAGTGCTTTACACTATTCCCTATTAAGTTTATCACCATTAATATCAACTTATTATAACAAAATAATTACTAAAAATAAACGAATATACATTCATTTTTTGGTAATTACTCTAGTCATTTATTGTAAGTAACTTATATTCCTTTTTTAACAAATATTTATATGCTAAATACAAAATAATACATGTTATTACAACAATCGACACTACTAAAATTGCACAATGCATAAAATAGTCTTGAGGCAATATTGCAATAACTGGATCTGTATATTCATCAAATATCCAATAATCATTATTAAAAAAGATTTTATGGAAAATAACGAAAGCTTGATCAAAATTGATACTAGCTAAAGCAGCTAAGATAATTGGGATAATTACAGTGATATATGAAGTTATCTTGAGAAATTCATAATCATGTTTCTTAATTCTTCTAATTGTTCCAATAATTGTAGCAATACCAGTTACTAAACATATCCATTGTACAGCTACAAATATAACCTTAACTTCTTCAAAGTGGATTCTACCCGCCTCAGACATTACAAAATTAGGCATATTCAAAACTCCACTATAGAACATACTTTGGTAATCAATAAGGACGTTATAGTTTTTTATAATAATTTCCTTAGCATAACCAGAATATTGGGCAATCCCTAAATTATCTATCTCAAAATAATAAAATGGTTTTAAGAAAACAATAAATACAACAGCAAATGAAATGATGAATAGCATCGCACTTATGGCTAACAAGATATTAGATGTTTTTTTACTCATAAATAAAATCCTCACCTTTTTGAACTTCTACTTTAGATAAGTCTGGAAAGTCTTGTTGGCGCAAAGCCTCATATATTACCATACATACACAATTCGACAAATTTAGACTTCGTACTTTTTCAGATGTTGGAATTCTTAAGCATGTATCTAAATGTTGCTTTAATAGATCATGAGGGATACCATCGTGTTCATGACCAAACACAAAGTATATGTTCTCTTTAGAATCAGAAACGTTCACATCACTATATGTTTGCTTTGAATAACGTGTCAAAAAATACATGATTCCATTATTTTTAGTTAGAAATTCTTCCCAACTCTCATAGATGTAATAAGTTAGATATTGTACATAGTCAAGTCCTGCTCGTTGAAGTGTTTTATCAGACAACTCAAAACCAAGCGGTTTGATTAAATGTAAGGTTGTGTTAGTAGCTACACAGGTTCTCATAATATTACCAGTATTTTGTGGAATAGCTGGGTTATAAAGTACTACATGATTAGGCATCTTCTTTACCTCCTATAATTTAGTAACTTCTGATAGCATCGCACGTAATGCTTTTCCACGATGACTATACATATTCTTTTCTTCAAGCGTCATAGACGCCATCGTTTTTTTAAGTGGCGGGTAATAAAAGATAGGGTCATAACCAAACCCATTATCTCCCTCTATTCTATCGTGAATAATACCCTCTATCGTAGCTTGGACAACAATTGTCTCGTGATCTGGTATTGCTAACGCTATCGCACTAACAAATCGACAAGATCTATGCTCTTCATTTTGCAAATGGTTTAATAACCAAGTATTCTTTTCTATATATGGAGTATCTTCTCCCATAAAACGAGCTGAATAAACACCTGGTTGTTTATTCATAGCATCAATTTCTAATCCCGAATCATCCGCTAAAACAATTTTATTAATCATTTTAGAAATTGTTTCAGCTTTAATCTTTGCGTTATCAGCAAATGTTTCCCCATCTTCTACTATATCAATTGGTTCTTCAAAAACATCTTTTAATCCTAATACTTCATAGCCAACCGTAGAGAAAATCTGGCTCATTTCCATTAATTTATTTTTATTATTCGTTGCAATAATTATTTGTTTCATACTAATCACCAACTCACATTATACTCCAAATTACCATAAATAAGAATAATGCAGCTAATTTAATTTTTAAAAAGTGAAAAAATAATGAATTGTATAGACAACTGTATTATAATATTGTTATATAAAATCGAAAGGAAATATGTAAAAAATGGTAAAGAAATTAATTGTTAACGCAGATGATTTTGGTTTAACAGAGGGTGTTGTTCGTGGAATAATTCGTACTCACCAAGATGGTATTCTTACTTCAACAACAGCTATGGTTAATATGCCTTATATTGAACTTGCAGCTGAAATGGCAAAAGAAAACCCTAAATTAGGAGTTGGTATCCATTTTGTATTAACTATGGGGGCTCCTTTAACTGACGGAAAGAGTTTTACATCTGAAAATGGTAATTTTAAACGTCCTAGCGAATATGGTGGAAATCCACCAATCGCTGATCAAGATGAATTATATGTGGAGTGGAAAACTCAAATGGAGAAATTCATTAAAGTGTTTGGTAAAAAACCTACTCATATTGATTCACATCATCATACTCACATGAATGGTACAAATTTTGATGTAGCAATTCGTTTGGCTAAAGAATATAATTTACCTATCCGTATCGCTTATAGAGATGTACCAGCTGATGAAATGGAAAAATATAACTCACTTGGATACGAATATGTACCATGTGTAATGAACTTCTATGCTGAAGATGCAACCATTGATTTCTTATTAAATGATAAAGGAAACATCAAAGATTTAGAAATTGCTGAAATTATGTGTCATCCAGCTTTTGTTGATAAGAGAATGTTAGATATTTCTAGCTATGCTATTCCAAGAACCCAAGAAATGGCTGTGTTAAGAGATCAAAAAGTTAAAGATTGGGTTAAAGACAATAATATTGAACTGATTTCATTCGCTGATATTAAGAAAAAATAACCTTCGGGTTATTTTTTTTGTATTTTACAATATACTTATGTATAATTATAACTTAAGGGGTGGAGTTCATGAGTAAGATTGTTATTCCAAGTGATTATGTATCAAAACTAAATTTACTTGATACAGAAATTGCTATTAAACAAATAAAAGATATGTTCGAAAGAAGACTAGCTGAAACATTACGCTTAACGCGTGTATCAGCTCCTTTATTCGTAGAAAAAATAAGTGGTTTAAATGATGATTTATCAGGCAAGGAAAAAGCAGTAAGTTTTGTTGCTCCAGATATTAGTAATCATTCTATTGAAATAATTCATTCACTTGCCAAATGGAAACGTTTAGCACTGCATCGTTATAACTTTGGTTATCTTGAAGGATTATATACTGATATGAATGCCATCAGAAGAGAAGAAGAATTAGATAATTTACATTCTATTTATGTTGATCAATGGGATTGGGAACTTGTTATTAAAGAAGATGATCGTCAAATTGAATTCTTAAAATATGTTGTTAATAAAATATATAATGTCTTTCTAGAGTTAGAATATTATATTGTTAAGCAATATCCTCAAATAGGAGAGCCCATATTACCTTCAGCTATAACATTTATTACTTCTCAAGAACTTGAAAATCTTTATCCCAACTTATCAAGCAAAGAAAGAGAAAATGAAATAGCTAAACAACATAAAGCAGTGTTTTTAATGCAAATTGGCGATAAACTATTATCTGGGGAACCACATGACCTAAGAGCTCCAGATTATGATGATTGGTCTTTGAATGGGGATATTATCCTTTGGTATGAACCACTCCAAATCGCCATTGAATTATCTAGCATGGGAATTCGTGTCAACGATAAGTCAATGAAAGAACAATTAATTAAATCAGATAAGCTAGAAAGATTATCTTTCCCATTCCACCAAGGAATCATCAATAAACAATTACCATTAACTATTGGTGGCGGAATTGGACAATCAAGATTATGCATGTTCTTTTTAAGAAAGATTCATATTGGGGAAGTGCAGTCTTCTTTATGGTCTAAAGAGATAGAAGAGGCTTGCGTTGAAGCAAATATAGAATTACTATAAAAAGATAAAATCAGGAAGCAATAACACTTCCTGATTTTTAAATTACTAATTTTCACACCAAACAATTATTTCTTGTGGAGTTGTCTGTGGTGGAATACTACGTGTGGTAGTTGTATAAATTACAACTAAATTTCTATTGGCAATATTGTCATAGAATGGTTGATCATTTTTAAGCATAATCTTCGTACTTGCTGCTAGATTCAATTTTAACTGACCATCGCTACTTAATAAATCACTATCAAAATAGTCAACCTTAACACTGTATGATGAATTATATCTAGCCATTACTATAGCTAAGTATTGTGGTGGATAGATTAAAATGACAGGAGCATTACTATCATAATAACCAGTTATATAATCTCCAACCCTAACAACTTCATGATTAACAAAATAAGTATCCGGCTTTACAACAAAATTGACCTGCTTACCAGTATGATCAATTATAACCATAAGTTTATCACAACCAGAAGAACTTGCTTCATTCATATCTTCAATTGCTGTAACAATTCCAGTGAAAGAACTAAACTTTATCATATAAGTACCTCCAACCTAATTTTATGCATCTGAATCAATAATATTGCATGATTTAAAAAACACTAGTATATAACTCTCCAAGTATTATACTAGCGCTCTTTTATTTTAATATCTTATAGAGAATTGAGTATAATGTCTTAGCCTCTTCTTCACTTATATTTAAACAATTCCCTATTGCATAGGGAATATTTATAGCTTGATCCTTTAACTCTTTGCCCTTATCAGTAATTTCAATATATAAATTTCTTTCATCCTCTTTTGAACGACTACGCACAAGCAATCCTTGTTTTTCAAGTTTCTTCAATAGCGGCGTTAATGTTCCAGAATCTAGGTATAGTACTTCCCCTAATGACTTAACATTCATTTTTTGTTCTTGCCATAAAACTAGCATAACAATATATTGGGTATATGTTAAGCCCAGCGGATCAAGTAATGGCTTATACTTTCTAATGACTTCCTTAGAAGCTGCATATAATGGAAAGCATAATTGATTATCTATTTTTAATGCATCATAACTCATTTCTCTCACTCCTCAATTATATTATAAAACTTTTAATACTATCTTTTCAAGGTCTTCTGGCTTTGTTGTTGGGGCATAACGACCAATTACATTACCTTGGCGATCAATAATAAACTTTGTAAAGTTCCATTTAATTTTTGAACCACCAACACCTTTCTTTTGAGATTTTAACCAAGTATATAATTCGCTTTGATCATCTCCATTTACATCAATTTTAGCAAATTGTGGGAATGTAATTCCAAACCTTCCTTTACAAAAAGTTACGATTTCTTCATTTGATTCAGGAGCTTGATTAGCGAATTGATTACATGGGAAATCAAGTATCTCAAATCCTTGATCATGGTATTTCTCATATAATGCTTGTAGTCCTTCATACTGTGGAGTAAACCCACAACCAGTCGCAGTATTAACAACCATTAATACTTTACCTACATACTTATCCATACTAACTTCTTCTCCTGTAATGCTTTTTACTACTATTTCATTTAAGTTCATAACTTTCTCCTTTTTACATTGTGTACAATTTAATTATATACAATATAATATAAATGTCAAATGAAAACGATAAAATATTTTATCGTTCTACTTACAACCCCCATTGTTTGAAGTAAAGTAATTACTTACTACATCTCTTAGTTGATCACTATATTCGTATTTTTCTAAATCTAAAACATTAATTAAGTAAGAATCGCCACCAACGGATATTATTTTATTATTACTATCAAATGTTATTTCATATGAGTATACTTCGTCTTCAAGGTGACAAGTAGTCGCTTCTTTAGTAAAAACTTTACTTTTATTAGAGCTAAACAGTATCCCCGAAATAATGGCCATAATTATAAGTAGCAATAATCCAATACCCATAATTTTTAACATCTTAATAATTAACCCAGCTAATCGCTCTACATTACTAACCTTATTTACTAATACTTCTCGTGTTTCCCCACCAACCAATTCATTTAAATCAACATTAAAGATTCTAGCAAGTTCCTTTGCCTGCAATATATCAGGCGCTGTCTCTCCAAGTTCCCATTTGCTTATTGTTTGTCTTGTGACATTTACTTTATCAGCTAGCTCTTCTTGCGAGAAACCATATTTTTTTCTTAACTCATTTATTTTATTTCCTAGTTCCATATTATCATCCTCCCGCTATTATCATAATTCTTTATACATCATTATTCTACCAAAAAAGCATGGAATTTTCGCCCGTTTTCTTAACATTTTAAAAACCTTACAATTAGGATTTCAATATCTTTTTGTAAGGTTTATAAAATTATATCTTCTTCCCTTTTGTCCCACCAGAATAATTTTGGAGAATATTAGTTTTATACGAGAAAATAAGTTTCTCTCTCTCTCTTTGGCGTTTGATAGCTAACTTTAATAGATCAGTTGTCATTTGAGTGAAATTCTTACCTGCTGGTTCCCATAAATAAAATGATAAAGAACCAGGAATCGTATTAATCTCAATAATATATATGCTGCCATTATTGTTGTCAATGAAGAAATCAATACGGCAGACTCCACTACTTCCTAAGACATTAAAGCACTTCTTAGCATAGTCTTCAATTTGATTTTTTTGCTCATCTGTAATATTTGCAGGAATAATACGAGTAGATATGCTTGCCATACCTGCTCCTTTACTGCCTTTCCCACCTTGGAGATATTTTTCTTGATAAGATAATATCTCATCAGAACCAGCCACTTCTTCAACAACTGAAGTATATGCCGTTTCATAATCACCAATCACTGAAATATTAACTTCCTTAAAGGACTTAATATATTCTTCAACAATAATCTTCGGGTCATATCTTAGAGCATCTTCAATTTTTTCTTTAAACTCACTTCTGCTTCTAATTACAGCAATACCAACTGATGATCCCAATGAAGCAGGTTTAATTATTAATGGTAATCCTATCTCTTGTTCCAAACGATCAAATAGTTTTTCTTCATCATTACGATATTCTGAGGCATAGAACCAAGTAAAATTGACTACAGGTAATTTCGAATCACGTAGGATATTTTTCATAAACACTTTGTCTTGCCCAACTGCTGCAGACTTCACATCGCAACCAACATATGGAATCCCATATAGTTCAAAAAATCCTTGTAATGAACCATCCTCACCATTTGTTCCATGTATAACTGGAAAAGCAATATCAATAGAATTAATAGTTTTCCCAAACATTTTAAATGGATATGGATCAAGCACAATCTTACCATCTTGCACATTCATATTAATTCTTTGGGCTTTTTTTAGCAACTCATCAATATTCTTATAATTAGCGACATCTAATAATATATCCCCAGTATACCATCTATGATCTTTTGTGATATAAATAGGTACAACTTCATAGATATCTTTATCAATGGCATGCATTGCCTGATTAGCAGAAATAATACTTACTTCATGTTCCACTGACTCACCACCAAAGAATACTCCAACTTTTATTTTCATACATTTACTCCTTTATTTATTAAATGCATCCGGCAAATCATTTTCTATCAGGACAGTTGCACCATCTTCCGCCAATTTATGCATTAACTCAAATGCTTCTTTTGTAGTATTGACCACATAGACATTACTCATATCAAATCCCGTCGATACAATTCCATCGTAAATTGGCTTAGTGTGCACCTTGCCGATCAAAATAATTATATCTGCGTTATCTTTCATATAAGTTCCAAACTTATAATTATACTCTTCCTCTTGCTCCCCTAAATCAATCATCCCAGGTGTTAATAAAATACGTTGCGTTGGCATTTGCCCTAACACTTCCACTGACATCTTACTTCCCACAGGGTTTGAGTTAAAAGCATTATCTATCAATGTAATTGCACCTTGCTTCTTAACTTCCAAACGATGTTCAACATAATTAACTCGCTTGACTGCTGTCTGTAATGACTTGACATCAATACCAAGTTCATAGCCAACAGCTACAGCACATAATATATTAGAAATATTGTGAGTTCCTAATAGCCTTGTTGAGAATGGATACCATTCTCCCCCGAGAATTATGTCAAAGTCACTGCCATTTGGATTATATCTAATGTTGGAAACACGATACATCGCATCTTCACTTTCGATTCCTAAAGTTACGATCTTACAAGTGTTTTTAACTTTATACTTTCTAATATATTCGTTATCAATATTTAAAAACGCAACACCAGAAGGTGGTAGCATTTCTACTACTGAGAACTTCTCATTAATTATATTCTCTAACGAACCCATTGTATTGATGTGTTGTGGTCCTATTGAAGTAATTACCGAAATAGTTGGATGGACCAAATCCATTAACTCAGGAATTGTACCAACTTTATCTGAGCCCATTTCACACACGAACATTTCATGAGTTGGTTTTAGTTGTTCACGAATTGTGATAGTCACACCCATCACTGTGTTAAATGATCTAGGTGTCATTAACGAATAGAATTTTTCCGATAGTATTTCTTGCATAACATTCTTTGAAGATGTCTTACCGAAACTACCAGTAATACCAATCTTTACCAAATTTGGATTACTATTAATTATTCTTTTAGCATCCTTGATGAAAGAGTTACGTCCATGCTTCTCAATAGGCATATTGATAATACCAGCCAGCATAACAGCATATGGAATCATAAACTGATATATTAAAACTAAACAACAGGCTGCTAAACCATTAACATAATAACCAGCCATTATTGATAATCCATAAGCGGCTAAATGGAGCATTGTTAATGTTATAATTTGTCTTTTGACTCTATTTGTAATATGCAGTGGTTTAACGTAAACTGCACGACTCTCTATAATAAAACGCAAATAGATATCAATATATACTAATAATAGTAATACCCAAGCAATAACAGGTATCTCAATTATTGCTAGAATGTTTAATAATACAGCAATAGCGAAATAAAATAATCTAAAATTTGATAGTACATTAGGATTATCATTCATCCATTCTTCAAATCTTTTATTATCATATGAATTTTGTTGATACATATGCAAGCTTTTCTTTGAAGTAGTATATAACGAAAGTAGCGAAATAATTACTGTAATAATTAAATAACTATCCATGTATTTCACCTTCCTTTACGAAGGCATCAACTGCCATTAAAAACTCATTGGCACGATAATAATAAGCATAATGACCAATACCTTTAAATACCACAAGCGTTGCATTTGGGATTTTATCTTCCATAACTTTTCCCATCCATAATGGTGTTGCAGTGTCGGTTTCGCCCCATATTAATAGTGTTCTTGCCTTTATTTTATCTAAATACTTTGTTAAATCTTCATTGACAACTTTTACAAAGATGCCTCTTAAAACACCACTGGTATTTTGGTAATCACTACTACCTGCAGTTTTTAGTAATTGGTCTTTATATTGTTTAAAATATGGCAAGCTTAAAAAACGTTTTGCTAGTTTATAAGTATAAGTCTTATAATAATATTTAAAACCTCGCTTTGGTCTAATTCCCGCAGCTCCTGTTAAAATTAAATTCTTAACGTCATTTCGAGATGCATAAATTAAGGCAACTCTAGCCCCAAATGAATGAGCTATAATTATTGGATTAATAATATTTTTTTCTTTTACATATTCTTCTAACATGACAGCATAGTCATTAACTCCCCAAACAGTATTTGGCAACTCACTAGCTCCAAATCCAGGGAAATCCAGTACATGCACATGATTATCTTCCTTTAATACTTTTTGCAAAGGTTCCATCATTTCAATATTTTGTCCCCAACCATGAAGCAAGATAACATCCTGACCAGATCCAACTTCTTCATAATTGACCATAACATTACATAGTTTAATTTCTGACAATGCACTCACCTTCTTCTTTTTATATACTACCATAATATCACTCTTTCTTCAATTATTATAATGGGCATTAAGCCTTCATTTTATGTTATGCAACAAAAGATATAAAACGACAAAAAATGCATCACTAGATGCATTTTACTCTTCATCATTAGATTCAATCATATCCACTCGGGCATTAGACAAATCATCAAACTTGCTACCAATCTTTTTAGAAGTAATCTCAACGTCCTTAACATTCTTATACACTGTCTCAATACTACCAGATAACTTATCCCATCTTTCACGATATCTTCTAAACTCTACCCCTAATAATTCTAATTCATTGAAAATAATTTTAGCATTCTTATCTCTTTCAATATCTCTAAGTATTACTTGAATTAAAGTCAATGTAGACATCATAGTCGTTGGAGATACTATCCATACTCGTTTCTTTTGTGAATATAGCACAAGATCTTCATGATAAGCATTAATATTAGCAAAGATAGCTTCAGCTGGTAAGAACATTATCGCCTGATCAGCAGTTACACCAGGAATTATATATTTAGTAGATATCGCATCAATATGCTTCTTTACATCTGCCTTAAATAATTTTTCAGCTTCATTTCGTTCTTGATCAGTCAAATTTTTATCTACCATACGTTGATAGTTTTCAAGAGGGAATTTCGAATCTATAGCAATATTACCCAACGGATCAGGTGCTTTTAATAAAGCATCTGCAATAAAGCCATTAGGCATTTTACTTTGAATCTCATAGACTCCAGGATTTGTACCAAATGCTGCATTAAGTATTGAGTTAAGCTGAACTTCACCAAAGATTCCTCTAGTCTTTTTATCTGTTAATACATCTTGTAGAGAGACAATTTCATTACTTAACCCTTCAATTTTCTTTTGCGCTTCATCAATTCTAGATAATCTTTCTATCATACTTGTAAAAGCTAAATTTGTTTTTTCAAAACTTTTTTCTAATTTTTCATTTACTTTTTCATTTATATCTAATAATCTTTTTTCTGTTAAAACATTTAGTCTTTCAAAATCTGTTCTAATATTTTGAGAAAAAACATTTTGGAATTGATTTAAATCATGATTAATTGCTACTTCGACATTTCCCATTTTCTCAATAATATTAGCTTGCATATTTTGTTGATACATGACAAACTCCTTAAGATTGTCTGCGCCTTTATTATCCTTAGAATTCTTATTAATAATAGCAATTACCACTATTAACAAAACTATAATAACGGCACATAACCCCATGATAACTAAACTTTCATTCATTTTCTTTACTTCCTTTCTAAAATATTTTGCTGCAATGCTATTCCTTTTTGAATCATTACCGCATAAATATGGTAAGACAAATTAATATGATATATAGAACTTATTTGCCTATGATTATATATCAATAATGTATCTAGTGAAAACCAACTACATTTCTTTGAATATGGTGAATGAGTTGGTACTAATATTCCATAATTGTCACTGGCTATAAATATTGGCAGTTTATAGCTTGATTGCAACAAATAACTAGAGGCCTTTAAGCAACCTTGAAGGGTACATCCATGATCAATGCACAATTTTTCTACAGCTTCTTGACATGAACAATATAACTCAATTACTTCATTATTTTTGAGAATGAGTCTTGTATACTGTTGATTTGGTTGAATTATACTAATATTTGATATTTTCATATTTATCACCATCATAATGATAGCAAAATATTTATATTTTTACTTTATGTCTAAATCTTTTTATGAATTTTGTTGATGAAATGAGCTAAATATTACAAATCATTATAAAAATCTTTTTCATCATCCTTTAGTTTTTGTTTAGCTGCCTTCCTAGTTGTCGGCAAATTTTCGTATGTATTGGCAAGCCAAATCATCGTTATAATTATAGGAATTGCCATTATAACTAGCAAACAAATCATCGTAAACTTATCATTTGTACTCTCTAACATTTTTATCACCTAACACTAGTATAACATTTTTCGTTTAAAAACACTATTAACGGAAAGAATAATTTTGAGGTGATAATATGGCAAAAGAGCGTTTTATAGCAGTTAAAAAAGATAGCAGTGGTAATGTAATTGGATATAAGAGTAACACAGGTAAAACATATGATGTTGAAATGGCAAAAGAGGTTGTTCTACAAGATTTAATCGAGAATGCCAGTATGAATAAGGATGAACAAGGTAATAATTTTATCCAAGCAAAAGATAATAAACGAAGAAGATTAAAATCACTTGATAAATAGATTATATTCAATAAAAACCATATCTAATCGATATGGTTTTACATTACATAGAGAATTATACAAAGGAAGTGTAAAAAACTTCCTAAACAGATACACACATGAAATAAGGAATGCATATACTTTTTCTTTTTACCAATCATATAGAGTATGGCACCAACAGTATAAATAACTCCTCCTAATAATAACATTACAAACCCAGATATTCCTAATAATTCTGGCAGTATAGCTCCTTTAATAACTATACACCATCCCATTCCTAAATAACAAATCATAGAAAACACTTTAAACTTCTTTAAATCAATCGAATTTAGTGTAATTCCAAGAATGGCCATTCCCCATACTACGCCAAATATTGTCCAGCCTAAAGCTGTATCATATTCGCGTAGTGTACATAATGCAAATGGTGTATACGTTCCAGCAATTAAAGCAAATATAGCACAGTGATCCAATACTTGAAATACTTTTTTTGATTTTAGATTTGGGCTTAACCCATGATATAAACTAGACATCGTATATAGGACAATCATAGATATTCCAAAGATTATTCCACTGGAAACACCATAGAGATTATTATTTTTATATGCGATATACGGGCATAGAGCGACACAGACAATTCCAAGTGCTCCACCAACAATATGGCTTATCGCATTAAATAGCTCTTCACCTTTAGAATAAGTTGGTAAAATTCTATCTTCTAACCTTGTTCTTTGCATAACAATTCCTCCTATCTAGTATTCAATACTATATCACACGGTAATCATTGTGTCAATATAGAGAGACATTAATTATTTAATTATATACTTTTTGGCTAATAATATGCTATTATATTGATGAGGTGTTATTATGCAAGAAGAAAAAATTATTCCAAATATAACAGATTTTCATATTCCACGTTGGGAAGAATTTCCTAATATTGATTTATACGTAGATCAAGTTATTACTTTACTAAACACATCTTTATCCAATTACGTACAAAAGGAAAAGGATGGTTCTATATTGACACAAACAATGATTAATAACTATGTAAAGCATGATATAATCCCTGCTACTCATAAAAAGAAATATAATAAAGAGCATATTGCTAGTCTCTTTGTTATTTGTATACTTAAGCAAGTATTTAGTATTAATGACATTGCTAGATTGATTGAAATATCAATTAAGAAAACATCAATCGATATCGCTTATGATCGTTTCTGTGAAGAACTAGAAGATACTGTTAAAGCAGTGTTTGAAGGTAGAGCATATGCATTTGATGATGACTTAGCATCTGATAGTTATGCGCTTCAGACAGCATTACGCGCTTTCGCAAGTAAGTTATATATAGACAAAATATATTTAAAGAAATTTTAAAAGGTTCCTAATGGAACCTTATTTTAATGCCCAAACTTGCATACTAGATACGACCTCTAACATTTCATCTGTACTCATTTCTTTTGAGAAAACTGAAATTGTTGAATTTGTACCATACACTTTTAATTCATCATTACTAAATACTGCTATACCATCTAGTAAATCAATTATCTCACCATTTACTGTTTCCACCATCATACTATCTTGCTCATTAAAGACACTTTCTACAATAGTAAATGATTTACCACCACTAAATGATAAAATGCGGTTTGTATAAGCATCATATTCTTGTGTTACTTCCTTAGTTAACTTACTGCCAAATACTTCTAATGGATAACTAGGTTCTAATTGAGAAACACCACCAGTACCATTACCACGGGCTTTTTCAACTGCATCTTTAACATCAAAGTCTTTTGCTCCAAACGTTTGTCCCATATCTATTTTAGTAAAATCAACTTTAATAAATGGTAAATCATCTTGATCAGTGATTGATACATATATTGGCGCTAATGACTTATCAAACTTTATTTCTTGTTTGCTAGCCGTCGGATTATGTGGATAGCTCACATCAGCTCTTACAATATATCCATCATCAGTCTTTTCAACATCATGGTCACCATCAAAAATTGATAATAATGATTGATAAATATATGGTTTTGGACTATTCAACGGCCATTCACTCTTAAACTGGAATGCTTGATTTAATGCTGGAGTTAAAACAAAGACTCCATCACCATTTTTAACGATTAGTTGCTCTTGATTTAACGTTTTATCAAATAAACTTACTTTAAAATAATCTTGTTCATCAATCTTTTGATATGAAACTTTAACTACGTACTTTTTTGTATCCTCACGTTGAGCTATTTCCATATTTCCTTCGAAATAATAGTTTTCAACATCTTTTGCACTGTCAACAAGTTTATCTACTTTAGATGGTCTTGTTAGTGCAAACGTGAGTACAGCTATGACCAAAACTGCTACTGCTCCTATAATATAATATATTTTTTTCATTTCTCCACCTCTTACACTAATGAATATGAACTGATTTACCAAAATATGACAATCGTTTCTTCAATAAGTATAGTTTTATAAGTAATGGATATAATATTATCAAGGAGGATTTAATATGAACTTTATTCAGAAAACTTGCTTGATTCTAACAATCATCGGAGCACTAAATTGGGGATTAATTGGACTTTTCTCTTTCAATCTTGTTGAATCTATTTTTGGAGTAACAAGCTTAATGACAAGCATTATCTATACATTAGTTGGTATTGCTGGTTTAGTGAATATTCTATTATTGTTTATGGATTTTGATCCAAAAAGAATTTAACGAGTCAATGAAGACTCGTTTTATTTTTATATAAATTAAAAAGCCCGTGAGGGCTTTTCAGACTGTTGACAAAGGACACCTATAACGGTGTTCTTTTTCTATGAAGTAGTGGAAAGAGGATAAAAAAAGGAATTTCACGAAGAAATGCCTTAGTTTTGATTGATTGGCAGTGTCGTTATCTGCCTTCATCATCGC
>JAVBUP010000034.1:0-19732 GCA_031555175.1 Coprobacillaceae bacterium | reverse complement strand
TCTGTTCACCTCGATTATATAATCAGTTATAGGCATCATAAAGATTATATTATTTGTAAGAATATATTCTACTAGAAGTTACTGTAAGACTAAAATCTACTTGGATCCCTTTAAAGTGGAAGTTAACTTTTCTTTTCAGGTCCAAAGAAGTATAGAGATATACTTCTTTTATTCAGTGTTTTTTTATTGTATAATAAATAAAGGTGATTTAAATGAAAAAAAGAATAATTAGATACAGCTTAATACCTATTGGAATAGTAATATTGGATATGGTGACTAAACATCTTATCTCACAAAATATTAGTTTGTATGATCATGTAGAAATAATCAAGGATTTCTTTTGGTTAACAAATTATCATAACACTGGTGCTGCTTGGAGTATATTTGAGGGGCAAATGTTATTCTTCTATGGAATGACATTCATAGCACTTTGTTATGTTGGTTATACATTTTATAAGTCTGAAGATAATGAATTATTACTACGTATTGGACTTAGTACAATATTAGGTGGAATACTTGGCAATTTTATTGATCGCTTAATTCTTCATTATGTACGTGATTTTTTATCTTTCAATATCTTTGGCTATGATTTTCCAGTCTTTAATGTAGCAGATATTGCAATATCTGTTGGGTTTGGTTTTGTGGTATTACAAATAGTATTGGAGGAGTATAAAAAATGGAAATTATCGAAATCATTGTAGAACAAGAACAAAATTTATTTCGTTTAGATAAATTATTGAATGAACAAATTCAAGATATGTCTAGAACTAGCATTCAGGATATTATAAAAATTGGTAATGTATTAGTAAATGGTAAAATAGAAAAAAGTAATTATAAAGTTAAAACTGGAGATAAAATAGAGTTTAAAATTCCACCTGTTGAGGAACTAGATATTAATCCAGAGAATATACCGTTAGATATTGTCTATGAAGATAGCGATATGCTAGTAGTAAATAAGCAAAGTGGAATGGTGGTTCACCCTTCATTCCAAACAGTATCTGGTACATTAGTAAATGCACTGCTGTATCATTGTAAAGATTTATCCGGTATCAATGGTGTCGCAAGACCTGGGATAGTTCATAGAATTGATAAAGATACATCTGGGCTCTTAATGGTTGCGAAGAATGATTTAGCCCATAAAGAGTTATCACAGCAGCTCAAAGATAAAACTACTAATAGAAGGTATATCTGTTTAGTTCATGGCGAAATTCCGCATGAAAAAGGTACGATTAATGCGCCAATTGGTCGTGATAAAAAAGATCGTCAAAAAATGGTTGTAACGGAAGAAAACGCTAAAGAAGCTATTACCCACTTTCATGTAATTGAAAGATTTAAAGATTATACACTGGTAGAATGCAAACTAGAAACTGGTAGAACACATCAAATACGTGTTCATATGAATTTTATTGGTTTTCCAGTTGTTGGTGACCCAAAATATGGACACAGAAAAGATGATTCAAGTTGGGGACAGTATCTACACGCTAGATTAATTGGCTTTAATCATCCTCGTACTGGAGAATATATGGAATTTGAAATGGAAGCTCCACAACAATTTTTAGATAAGCTTAATGAGTTAAGAAACATAGAAAGATAGGTGTTATTATGAGAAAAGCAATAACTTGGGATACTTATTTTATGGCCGTAGCCAAGCTATCAGCAGAGCGTTCAAAGGACCCAAATACTCCAGTAGGTGCTTGTATTGTATCGCCAGATAATAAAATTATTGGTGTGGGATATAATGGTTTACCTGTTGGGTGTGAAGATAAAGATTTTCCATGGGAAGTCAGAGAGAGTGAACACTTATATGATACTAAATATCCATATGTAGTACACGCTGAACTAAATGCTATTCTAAATAGCACGCAAACGTTACATGATGCCAGAATCTACGTTTCATTATTTCCTTGCCATGAATGTGTAAAAGCTATTATACAGTCTGGCATCAAAGAAATAGTCTATGAAGATGATAAGTATAGTGGTACAGAGAGTGATATTTCTGCCAAACGTATGTTAGATGTTGTCGGCGTTAAGTATCGAAAAATCGCACAAATAAATATAACTGTAGAATAAAACTCTTGCACTTAGCAAGAGTTTTATTCACATAAAAACAGTGCAATTTGCACTGTTTGGGGTTTTAATTATTATTGACTAAATCCATAACTCTATTTGTATTAGAGAAATGTACTTTAGCGATATGATCTAAAATTTTATCGCCATATTTTAATACTAATTTACTGGCAGCTAAATCAACTTGACTTCCTGCACCTTTAGGTAAAACCGTATTAACTTCTTTTGAAAGACGGCTCATACTTTGTAAAAAAGCATATCTTGCTAGTATTGAAGCACACGCTACAGCCAGATATTTATTTTCAGCCTTTGTCTCAAAGCGAATATCTTTCATAACTAAAGTCTCACTCTTTAGATAATTAAAATATGTTTTACTAGCTACGAATTGATCTACCACTTTTAACTCAATATCCTCTTCAACTTTACGGCAAGCATTTAAAATTGCAAGATTATGTAGTCTAGCTTTAATATTTGCTTGATTAATTCCATTTTTAATAAAGTCATTATATTTCTCATTATCTAATATTAATAGACTATATGTAAGCTTATCTTTAATCTGTCTAGCGATATCAATAATTTGACGATCATTTAAATCTTTTGAATCTTGAATACCAAGATTTAATAGCCATTTACTATCATCTTCTGTAACGTAACATGCAACTACACAAATTGGTCCGAAATAATCACCAGTTCCAACTTCATCAGAACCTAAATGAGATTTCGTATATGTTTGTGCATCGCTGAGTTCTAAGTCAAGAGGTAATGATTCTGGGCTTGGTAAATCAGTTTTCCAAATCAATGCTTCTTGATGGGCATTCTTACCTTGGAACATAGCCTTCATAGATTTATAAACAGTTATTGTGCAATCATCTACTTTGGCAACAAAGAAAGTATGGCTCACATCACGGCGGATTATATTATCCCCATAGAATTTAGTCATCTTTTCAAGTATGCAGTTATCAATCTGAAAAACTATTGGTTCCATATAATCACCCTACCGATATTATATCATTTTTTCAATAAAAAAGCATTTCAAATCGTTATTTTTTTGACAGTAGAGGGTTAGTTTGTTAGAATTACTAGGAGGTGGTACTATGAATTTACCAATTAATTCGATTATTCTTGATATAATTGTCGGAATTTGTTTATTAGTGTCTATCGGTATTGGGATATATCGTGGTTTTTCTCATCAGTTTGTCATGTTTATAGGCAAGTTAATAACTTTATTGATAAGTTATTTTGCTTCTAATCCTGTGAGTAAAATGTTAACTTTTATAAAGTTGCCAGAATTTACATCAGTGGCAGCATTGGATGAAATGGTGAATAGCATAATTTATAGAGTTATTGCTTTTATTGGTTTATATATTTTAATATCATGCATCTTTTATTTGTTAAGATCTTTATTGACACGCATTATAGATTTACTAAGTAAAGTACTACCATTAGTAGGTTGGGTTGATAAATTACTTGGAGCAGCGCTATCGCTTATAAAGACAAGTATTGGGATATATTTAGTATTGTTATTGATGGCAATGCCAATGTTTGCTAACGGGCGCGAGATAATTGAAGATACTCAAGTGGCAACACGCATTTATCATGCAGTTCCTGCAATTAGTGAAGAGTTTGTATCACTGGATGAGATTTTCAATACAGCAACAAGTACTATTAGTAGTTTAGAGAAAGTATTTGATGGGACACTAAATAAAGATAATAGTGCAGTATTTATTCAAACATTGAAATTAATTAAATTCGCTGATGATACTGGTTTATTAACTGAAGCAAATGTGAAGTCTTTAGAAACTGCTTTTGAGAAAGCTCTTGATAGTGCAGGCAAGATTGATATTAGTGAGGATGAAGCGAAGGCTTTACAAACAATAATAGATGCTAAAATATTCGATGAGGCATTAAATAGTAAAATTAAGAGTACATTTGTTACTCCGCTTTGGCAAGAAGCGCAATAATATGGAGGTGAGATAGATGAAAAACATCTACCAAACATTGGAGTTTGACCAAATTAAGAATATCTTACAAGAATACTGTTCTTGTAGTTTAGGGAAAGCACAAGTTGATTCTCTATCTCATTTTGATACTTTAGAAATAATTCAAAGAGAGCTGATCGAAACTTCTGAGGCTCTTTCTTTAGTTTATGGATATGGTAGTCTACCTTTAGGTGGGCTAAGAGACATAAGACTATTTGTTAAAAAAGCAGTTGTGGATGGAATACTTTATCCAGCAGAATTATTAGATGTTGCAGCGAGTATACTTTGCTGTAAAAATGTTAAGAATTATGAGCGAAACTGCAAAGTCGAAACAATATATGTTAAGGAATATATAGATTCCTTGATAGTCTTAGAAGATATTAAAAATGAAATAGAAAGATGTATTGATGATTCAGGAGATGTGGCTGATAATGCTAGTCCAAAATTATATTCAATTCGTAAAGAATTGAAAGGAATGGAGTCAGGCATTCGTAATAAATTGGAAAGAATACTTGTTGCTGAAAAAGATCGAATTGCTGAATCGTTAGTAACTGTAAGAAATGATAGATATGTAATACCAATTAAAGCAATGTATAAAAATACATTTAAAGGAATAGTGCATGCAGAATCTAGTTCAGGTCAAACATGTTATATTGAACCTGAAGCAGTTATTAACTTAAACAATGAGCTAGCTTCATTAAAATCAAAAGAAATAAAAGAAGTAGAAAGAATATTATTTGAATTATCACAACGTATTAAATACGAAGAAGATACAATATTAGCTAACCAAGAGACATTAGCTCATCTAGATTTCATCTTTGCAAAAGGGTCATACGCTAAAGCTCTAGATATGAATGTTGCAACAGTGACCGATGATATGAGTACATTAGTGCTTAAAAAGGCTCGTCACCCATTAATTGATCAAAGTAATGTTGTAGCTAATGATATTGTTCTAAACTCACCGCATCGAGTATTATTAGTAACAGGAAGTAATACTGGTGGGAAAACTATTACTTTAAAAACTGTAGGACTATTGACACTGATGACATTAGCTGGATTAGCTATTCCTGTATCTGAAGCTGTCATTCCATTATTTGATGAGATATTTGTGGATTTAGGAGATGAACAATCAATTGAGCAATCTCTATCCACTTTCTCGAGCCATATGAAAAGACTTGTTTATATCACAGAGAATGTTACGAAAAACTCTTTAGTGCTACTAGATGAAGTTGGATCAGGTACTGATCCAAAAGAGGGAGAGAGCTTGGCGATATCAATCCTTAATTATTTATATGGCTATAATGCAATGATTGTTGCGACTACTCATTATTCAAAACTTAAATCATTTGCTAAGCAACAAGACTATATTTTACCAGCTTGTGTAGAATTTGATATGGAAACACTAACTCCAACTTATCATCTTATACTAGGTATGGTTGGGAAGTCGAATGCTCTTGAAATCTCAAGTAGATTAGGTTTAAACGATCATATTGTAGCAAATGCAAAAGAATTAAAAGATCATGAGCTAGAAGATCAAGATATTTTGATTGAAAAACTTGAAAAAGAACTAGATGAAGTTAAGAGAGAACATGAGCAATTAGTTAGCCTAATTGCCAGGAATAAGGAATTAGAAGATAATTTAGTTTTGAAAGAACTGGAATTAGAAAAGCAACGCGTTAAAGTTTTAAATGAAGCTAAGCAACAAGCTAATCAAATCATTGAAGATTCAAAAGAAATAGTCGATGAGGTAATTGAAGAATTAAAAGCAAAGCAGTCTTTAAAACAGCATGAAATTCTAGAAGCTGTTCATATCTTGGATGAGAGTAAACATGAAGAAGTGGTTGTAAAAAGAAAAGATGATCATCAATATATCGTTGGTGACGTCGTTAATGTGCTAAAAGTAAATCGCACTGCTGAGATAACTAATATAAATAAAGATATATATACTATCTCGATGGGTGGTATAAATATGAAAGTTAAAAGAGATGAGATTGAGTTCATGCATAAGAAGAAGAAGGAAGTTCAAAAAACTTCATATGCAATTAAGAAATCAAAAACATCTACATATGAGGTGAATTTAGTAGGGCAACGTTATGAAGAGGCAATGGCTAATTTAGCTAAATTTCTAGATGATGCTTTAGTATATAGCTATCCAAGTGTTCGTATTATCCATGGTTTTGGAACTGGAGCATTAAAAAAAGGTGTTCAAGAAGCATTAAAGAAACATCCACATATTAAGGATTATCGCCCAGGAGAGTCACATGAAGGTGGCCTTGGAGCTACAATTGCAAATTTTAAATAAAACTGTGTAATTTACACAGTTTTTTGGCTTGTAAATATAGATTTATATTGATATAATTGTGAAAATATCAAGGGGTGATAATATGAAAAGAGTAGCAAAAGCACCTATATTAGAGTTTGATGACAATAGAATAGCGAAGATAAATCCTGATATCGTAGCATCTGAGGCTAAAGAATTTGGTCTTCCTAAGTTACCAGATAAATTAGTAATAACTTTTTTTCACGATGTTATTAAGCGTTTACTTGCTGATAATGAGATAGAGCAATTATTTATACTGCCTGGTGAAAATCCATTTCCAATTTACAAGTTCAAAAAATATAATGTTTTGATCCATGAAGGAAGACTTGGTGGTCCAGCTTCTGGAGGATATTTAGAAGATATGTATGGTTTAGGTGTAAAAAAAGTAATGTTTTGTGGCGGAGGTGGAGCACTACGACCAGATTTGAGCGTTGGAAAGTTAATAATCCCGACTAGCGCTATTCGTGATGAAGGATTTTCATATCATTATTTTAAACCATCACGCTATATCAATGCTGATAAAAGGGTAGTAAATAAAATATGTAAATATTTAGATAAGCAAGAGTTGGAGTATATAACTGGTCGTGTCTGGACTACTGATGCTTTCTTTAGGGAAACTCAAGAGCGAATTAATAGGCGTATTGAAGAAGGTGCGTTGTTAGTTGAAATGGAGCAGGCCGCTATGTTCTCGGTTGCAAAATTTAGAGATATAAAATATGGGGCAATAATCTATGCTGGTGATGATCTAACAAAGGATGAGTGGGATAAACGTGGATGGAGCAGTAGGGAAGATATCCGTTATGACTTAGTTAAAATTTGTTTAAATATAGTTAGAAAAATGTAGATAGATTTCAAATTCAAATTGTAATTTTATAATTTATTAGCTTCTTAAGTAACTAAGGGGCTTTTGTTTTAATTAGATAAATTACATATAAACAGCAATTACACTTATTGCTATATTTGGTTTAAAATAAATTACTATCTCTTTTATTTACTTATAAATTATGAAAAAAACTAACTTTTTTCTATTTATAAAATTTTTATAAAATGTTTTTGTTTATTTAGTAGAATAATTGATGTTATAATATAGTTATAAAATATACATTTAAGGGGGCTATTATGAAAAAACTATTTTTAATTATTATCTCTTTTGCAATTGTATTTGCAAATACTTCGACAGCAAAAGCAGATGGAGGTATTGATAATTGGAATGAAGTTAGCACTCATGCAGAGCTTAAGAGTGCTTTTGAGTCAGGACAAAATATCAAACTAAAAAATGATATTGTCATGGATACTGTTTTGGCGAATTCTACAGGAGTCGTTGATATTACGATTGACTTAGCAGGCCATAAACTAAATTATACAGGATCTGGGTATATGCTAAAAATCTCTGAAGGTAGGCTAAAAGTACTCGATAGTGTGGGAGCAGGAGAAATCAACTATACTGTTAATGCTTCGACAACGTCAGGTATTATCAACGTTATTTCTTATGGTGTGTTTGAGTTAGAGAGCGGCGCCTTGTCACTAAGGAAAACGGGTGCAACTACAGGTATTGCATATGGGGTCTATGGTAGAGCTATTATAGATGGTGGAAGTATATCAGTTATTAATCCGGCGGCTACTTATGGGATATATAATGCGTCGGTAACAGGAAAAACGTCTATTAATAATGCAAATATTTATGTAGAGTCTACAAATGGAGCAGCCACAGGAGTATATCAATTGCCATTAGCAGCGGCTGGTGCAAGGATGCCTTTTGAGATTAACAGTGGCACAATCTCAGTTAAATCTGCTGCTGGGGAAGCAGTTGGAGTTAGGGGCGAATATAGAGCTAACCTAGTTGACACTTGCATTAATGGTGGAAAAATTCTAGTAGAGACTTCTTCAACAAGTCATGATGTTAAAGGGGTTACTGGTTTCGCTATTTTTAAAGGTGGAGAAGTAGCTGTAAATAATCCATCATCAACGAAACTTGCTTACATTTTTGCAACTGATGTTGCTTCAAAAAACGGTTCGATCATTCATGGTGGAAAATTTGTTGTACAATCAGAGAATCCTAGTAATGATGTAACTGCGTATAAGGGGATAACGATTGCGGGTGGTAGTCATAATATAAATCCAATTGGGACTACATCAACATTAGCACAAGGTAAAGAAGTTGTATCAACTGGAATTGAAACTACTTCGCCATTTATGGTAACTAAAACTCTTAGTTATGTAGTAAATGATGATATATCTAAACCGTTTGTTGCTAAAAACATTACGACTAATTTAAGTTATCGCTCTATTTTTGATGCGGTTAATAGTGCAGGTTCAAACGAAACAGTAAGATTATTAGATGATATAGACTTGACAAATGAGGGAATTGTTTTATCGAAACCTATTACTATTGACTTAAATGGATTTGATATAACTGCCTCTAACAAGTTGTCATACATTTTCTCTGCTAGTCATGAAGTTGGAGAAGTTGTCATAACGGATTCTTCACTGCTAAAAAGTAATGTAGGAACTATTTCTGGGGGACTACTGCTAGTCACGTCTTGTGATGTTAAAATTGAAAAAATAAACATGGATTTGAATACTGGTACTCTTGCTTTTGCGGTAGAACTTTTGAATGGGGTAAAAGATGACTATTTCGACTTTGTGTTATCTGGTGTAAACATAGATTTCACTACAACCCAAGGAAGTTTTTCTTACTTCATTAAGCAAAATAAGTTCAATAATGTGACAGTATCGGATGGCCCTGATGATGGGTTTGGCTTAAATGTGAATATAACATCTAGCGGTTCGACAGTTGCACTTTCTGATACGGTAAATGGAACAACTTCTCTAAGTGTTCTGTCAGGTAATTACAATATATCTACTACACATGCAACTGGGAAAGCTTATATTATAAAAGGATCAACATCTCTTACTCATGAGTTAATTGTTGAAGATGGAAGATTTAAATTTTCTGGGCTTGGTGCAGTGGAAACATATGTTGGTGCCAAATCAGGAACTTCTAATATCAGCATAACTGGGGGATTGTACAATTTTGCTACAATTTTAGTGCCGGATGGTTATGCAGCTGTTGCAAATACTGATCTTGCGACAAATACAGAATACCCTTATAAAGTGGTGGAATTTGGAGCGGCTGAAACTATAGCTCCAACGACTGCCGAATATAGTTCTTTACAGTTGGCAATTAATGCTGTTGTAGCTAACAGTTCATTAGGGACAATAAGTCTTTTACGTAGTATAACTATTAGTAAATCATTAACTATAAATGGAAATGTAGAAATAGATAAAGCTGGCTATAGTTTAAACTTTACTAGTAGTCCTGCAGTTATACTTGCAAGTGGAGTTACTATGCCTACAGCAATAAATAATGAATTTCAAGCCAGTATCACAAGAAGTGATGGAAAAGTTGAGTATTATAATACCCTTTCTCAAGCGATATCTCGAGCAAATGGAGATACAGTTAAATTACTTCGCGATATAAATACTGCAACAAGAATATCTATATCAAATTCAGTAACTATTGATGCCAATGGGTTTGATGTTATCTCTGCCGAAGAATACTCATTTCAAATTATATCTTTATTGTTTGGAGGAAATGATGCACTTGATGTTTCAATTATAAATAATAGTAGTACTGAGAGTACGATTACAGGGGGAATTTACCTGCAGTCGAGATCACAAAAAGCTATTTTCACAGTTGGTCAAAATGTAGAAATCATTAGCACTTGTGCAGTTTTTATCCTAGGAGATGGGAATAAAGATAGTAAATCAGCTACATTGAATGTATATGGAACTCTTACTTCGACAGAAGTTAATGGCGAGCAATATGCAGCTATTCAAGGAAATGGTCAAGCGCAATATGCAGGAACTGTAATTAATATTTATGATGGTGCTGTTGTTCAAGGTGGAAATTCTTCTGCAATTTATCATCCTCAAAATGGTGATTTAAATATTCACGGGGGAGAACTTTCTGGATATTCAGTTATATACATGAAATCTGGGAACTTAGTTGTTGATGGTCCTGCTGTGTTTACAGCCAACGGTGCAAAGGTATCGTATCAAGAAAATGCTAATCTACTTACTGGGGATACTTTGATTATTGAATCATGTGATTACCCTGGAGGATTACCTAGTGTTTCAATTAGTGATGGAGTATTCAATAGTGAACATGGGACAACACTACAATTCTATGCTAAGGCAAATGCAACAGAAAGTATTTCTGATAAGAGAGTTGTTACAGGTGGAACTTTTAATGATCTTAGTAAAGATTACATTAACTTAGATTATATTGATGAGGATGATATCGATACTGATAACATAATTGTAAAGAAGAAACTTGTATCTATAACTATGGATGAACAATATTATAGTCTAGGAGATACAATTTATACGACATTGGATCCAGTTGGTGCGACAGTTAGTTATGAATGGTATCGTGTAGATAATGATGGAAATGAAACTATTATTTCTTCATGTACGACTTACTTCTATACTACTAGTCAAGATGATCAAGGGTATAAAATAAAGGTAGTTGCAAAAGGTACAGGAAGCTATTCTGGTGAGGTAGAAGTTGTTTCAAATTTAATTGATATATTACCTAACACTGGCGAAGCAGACATGTTTATTTTACCATTACTACAATTGAGTGGATTGCTACTCTTATTATTGTATGTTGATAAGAAAAGAAGACAGTTAAGTCATTAATATGTATTAAAATACCAAGAGTATAGAATCTCTTGGTATTTTTTATTGTGCAATTTCATATAGGTGTACACAAACTATCATGGAAATCTATTTGGCTTATCGCTATTTTAGTGATGTATTAGCATATAATAGTAGATTAAAAAACAGATAAAAGACATTTTCAATTGCTCTATTATATATGTTAGAAATGTAATGTGACTAATAAAGTTTGATAATTATTCACCAATTAGAGCAATTGAATTAATAATTGATAAATTGTTTCTAGTAATGCTATCATAGCTTTCTTTTTTCTTTTACTTTATCATACTATAGTGTTTGTTTATGTTTAAAATATAGTAAGATTTTGGTATACTATAAGAATGAGAAAGAGGTGCGGTTATGGTAGAGAATAGAGTTAATGAATTGAAAGAATTACTTAATAAATTCAATTATGAATATTACGTTTTAGATAATCCATCAGTATCAGATCAAGAGTATGATCGATGCATGCAAGAATTAATAAAATTAGAAACTGAAAATCCGCATTTATTGACACCTGATTCGCCAAGTCAAAGAGTTGGTGGACAGGTTATAGAAGGATTTAAGAAAGTAAAACATATCATTCCTATGCTATCTTTAGGTAATGCCTTTAATGAAGATGATTTGCGCAGTTTTGATAGAAGAATAATTGATGAAGTAGGTAAAGTGGATTACGTATGTGAGTTGAAAATAGATGGTTTAGCTGTTTCATTAGTCTATGAAAATGGACAAATTAAGTATGGAGCTACACGCGGTAGTGGAGATGAAGGTGAAGATATTACTCATAATGTTAAAACTATAAAGTCTATTCCATTAACTATAAAAGAGACTAATTATGTTGAAGTTCGTGGTGAAATATTCATGCCTAAGGCTAGTTTTGTAGCTTTAAATGAAAAGAATCGTAAAGATGGAGTAGCAGAGTTTGCTAATCCGCGAAATGCTGCTGCTGGATCGGTGAGAAATCTTGATTCAAACATAGCTGCAAGTAGGAAATTAGATGCATTTTTATATATGTTTGCAAGTTCGAATGATGTGAGTCATTATCAGTCTTTAGAACATATGAAAGATTTGGGTTTTAAAGTAAATAAGCATACAAAAGTATGTAAAGATATTGATGACGTAATAGCATTTATTGAAGAGTATACGGCTAAAAGAGATAGCTTAGAGTATGAAATTGATGGAATAGTAATCAAGGTAGATGACAAAGCTAAACAAGATGAATTAGGGTTTACAGCGAAGACACCACGTTGGGCTATAGCTTATAAATTCCCAGCGGAGCAAGTTACAACTAGATTAAAGGATATTATTTTTACAGTTGGTAGAACTGGACAAATAACACCAAATGCAGTATTAGAACCAGTTAAAGTAGCTGGTAGTACAGTTGCCAGAGCTACGTTGCATAATGAAGATAACGTAGTTAATAAAGATATTCGTATTGGTGATATTGTTGTAATTAGGAAAGCAGGAGATGTTATTCCTGAAGTAGTAGAGCCAGTTATTTCTCGAAGAGAAGGAGTAGAGAAAAGGTTTATTATGACAAATGTATGCCCAACTTGTGGACAACCAATTACTAAGGTTAAGGATGAGGCTGCATATTATTGTGTAAATCCAAACTGTGATTCCAAGATAATCGAATCATTAATTCACTACACGAGTAGAGATGCACTTAATATCGAAGGTTTTGGTGATAAAATTGCAGAATTATTCTTCAATTTGGGTTATGTTAAACATATTGAAGATATATATACATTAGAAAAGTTTGGTATGGAGATTAAAGAATTAGATGGGTTTGGAGAGAAATCATTCAACAAACTAATTGAAGCAATAAATAAATCAAAATCGCAATCGGCTGAGAAGTTACTATTTGGGTTGGGAATTAGAAATGTTGGGGCAAAAACTGCTGATAATTTGATGAAAGTATACAAGTCTATTTCTGCATTACAACAAGCTAGTTATGAGGAATTAGTAAGTCAAAATGATATTGGTGGAATAACTGCAGCTTGTATTATTGATTATTTCAATGATATGAATAATATTGATTTGACTAACAAGTTGTTGGAATTTGGAGTAAATATGAATTATTTAAAGGATACATCTGTAACAAAAGAGACAATCTTTTTAAATAGGACTGTTGTTATTACTGGTACAATGGAATCTATGACAAGAAATGAAATGAAAGATGTATTAGAAAAACTTGGTGCAAAAGTTGCTGGCTCTGTATCCAAAAGTACTAACTATGTTATCGCTGGAAGTGAAGCAGGAAGTAAACTTACTAAAGCCCAAGAGTTGGGTGTTACAGTGTTATCAGAAACTGAGTTTCTACAGGAGGTGGAGTAATGAAGAAGTTTATATTATCATTATTATGCTTATCATTATTTATAGTAGGATGTAGTGCTGACAAGGGAAATTCTGATAAAAATGATGATCAAACAGTTATTTCTAGTGAGTCATTTGATGAGGATTTCTATCCTGTTTTAGCGAAAAAAACATCTAATCCTAATAGGGAGAATATCTATTTGTATTCTGGGTCAACCTATGATTACAAGGCAATTGGTAGAGGATTACAAGTATTATCTTTAGATCATTTTGATAAGGATAGTTACTATATGCAAGAAGGTCAGTATTTAACAACTAGTAGATGTAAAGATATTTTACTAAGACGATTTGATGCTAATACTCAACCATATGGGTTAAATCCAGAGTTAGGATCTACAGTTGGTGGTATTAGTGATGCTATAATTGTTGATTTATTATCTGAGCAAAATTATTTAAAATATGTTGGCAATGAATATGTACTTGGTGGTATTTCAGTAGCGATTGTAGTTTATCCAAGAGTATCGGTAAATGGCACTCGACAAGAAGTTAATATGTCAAAAGCAGATTTGTTAGCTTATGCAAAGACTGCCGCTGAGCGTTTATATAGCTATTTACGTGGGTTAAAAGGGTTAGAAGAAGTTCCCGTTTTAATTGGTATTTATCAACGCTCTACAAAAGATGATTTGCGTAGTGGTAAGTATCTAGGTGAAATATATTCAACTAATTCATATGGTAATTTTGAAGAGATTAATCAGGAAATTGTTGTATTCCCGACTGAAGCTTCAAAAGCAATTGATGCTACCAATGATACTGCATTCTTACAATTAAGATCTGCTTTGAAAGAATTTTCAGTTGAAGCGGTAGGAGTTGTGGGTGAAGGATATTATACTGGTGGCAAGTTAACGCGTCTAAATATTACTATAAATATGAATGCTAAAACATATACAGAAGCTATTGCAATGACTCAATATGCGGCTATGTTAGTCGATAGTAGATTTGGTGATGGTTTTTATATTCAAGTTAAAGTAGAATCGCAAACTCAATTGATTGCGATTATTACCCAACCTTCTGGTGGTAATGTTTCTACTGTATTTATAGACTAAAGGAGAAATTATGAATAAGAATGAAATAAAAGAAATGCTCCAAAAGACAGCATTTAAGTCAATGTTTCAGTTTAATGAAGAAGAGTTAGAATATGCTTGTAATGAATATGAAGTATTCATGAATCAGGTAGAAAAACTCCAACATATTGATACAACTAATGTAGAAGTAATGACATTCCCATATGAAATTGAGACAACGTATATGCGTGATGATGAACCTAATCATATTGTTGATCGTGATGATTTGTTATCCAATTCAAATGATATTATTGATAATCAAGTTAGAGTAATAAAGGTGGTAAGATAATATGATATATGGACAAACAATCAAATCATTAAATGAGGCTTTTACAAATAAAAGTATTGATATTAACCAATATTATGAAGAATTATTCAAAGTTTTAAATAAAGAACAAGAAAGATTAAATTGCTTTGTAACAATTACTCCTAATAAACCAACTAGTAATAATGATTCAATTTTATGTAATATACCTATTGCTTTTAAGGATAATTGCTCAACAAAAGGAGTTAGAACAACAGCAAGTAGTAAAATGCTAGAAAATTATGTACCTATCTATAACGCTACAATTGTTGAGAAACTATTAAGTAAAGGTATGGTTATGGTTGGTAAAACAAGCATGGATGAATTAGCAATGGGTGGCACTAACTTATCGGCATTGACTGGTCCAGTTAGTAATCCATTTGATGTGTCAAGAATTTCTGGTGGTTCTTCTGGGGGAAGTGCAGCACTTGTAGCATCGGGCGCTATTCCATTTGCTATTGGCTCAGATACTGGGGATTCAATTAGAAAGCCAGCTGCATTTTGTGGTATTGTTGGATTTAAGCCAACTTGGGGGAGAATCTCTCGTTATGGTGTTATTCCATACGCTTCAAGTTTAGACCATGTTGGAGCTTTTACGAGAAGTGTTGAAGATATGGCAATTGTAATAGAGGCAATGGCAGGGCGTGATGAACATGATCTAACATCGAGTGAATTACCAGTTCCTAACTATCTAGAGAATTTAACTACTACTGTAACTGGTATGAAAGTTGCTAATATTAAGAATATATCTGATTGTATTAGTGATGAAGAAGTATACAATAACTATTTTCAAACAATTAAAAAGTTAAGAGAATTAGGTTGTATTGTTGAGGATGTTGAGATGGATGTCGAGTTGTTAAGGTCAATTTTACCAGTATATAC
Source organism: Coprobacillaceae bacterium (assembly GCA_031555175.1). GTDB lineage: Bacteria > Bacillota_I > Bacilli_A > Erysipelotrichales > Coprobacillaceae > JAVBUP01. The sequence continues at coordinate 4,021 of JAVBUP010000034.1, read as the reverse complement.
AATTATCTCTAATGCTGAAGCGACATCTAATGATGCTTGCTTAGATGGTATTAACTATGGAAATAGAATTGAAGGAACAAGTAGTGATGATACAATGCTTCAAAGTAGAACGGAAAGTTTCTCTAAAAATATTAAGACACGTTTTACTTTAGGTGCGCTGGCATTATCTTCTGCCAATCAAGAGAGGGTATTCCGTAAAGCCCAACGTGTTCGTAGATTAATAGTTAATCAAGTAAATGATATTTTAAATACATACGATATTATTTTAACTCCATGCTCTGGTGGAGTGGCACCAAAGATTACAAGTAGTAATCAAGTGGATAGGGCTAGTGATGAATATTTAATTCTAGAAAATCATTTAGCTTTAGGTAATTTTGCTGGATTACCAAGTTTAACACTTCCTAGTGGATTTAAAGATGGATTACCATTAGGGGTAAATATTATGGGTAAAGCTTTTGCTGAACAAACTGTGTTAAATATCAGTTATGCTCTAGAAAGTGTTCTTCCTTATAAAAACCAATATAAAGGAGGGAACAAATAATGAATTTTGAAATAGTATTAGGATTAGAAGTGCATTGTGAGTTGAAGACTAAATCCAAGATGTTCTCTGGTGCACCAGTAACATTTGGAAAAGGTCCAAATACTTGTGTGAATGAAATAGACTTTGGATATACAGGTACATTACCTGCTCTAAATAAAAAAGGTGTTGAATTAGCACTAAGAGCTTGTACTGCATTAAATATGGAAATAGATGAAGTATTGCATTTTGATAGAAAGAATTATTATTATTCTGATTTGCCAAAAGGATATCAAATTACTCAAGATCGTAGACCCATTGGAAAAAATGGGTACATTGATATTGAAGCTGATGGTCAAACTTTACGTGTAGATATTGAAAGACTTCATATGGAAGAGGATACTGCTAAGCAAACCCATTTAGATAGTGGCACTTTAATAGATTATAACCGTGCAGGCATTCCGTTGATTGAAATTGTTACTAGACCAGTGCTTAGAAGTGGAGCGCAGGCTGCTGCATATTTGGAGAAATTGAGAAGTTTATTAATATATACAAATGTATCTGATGCTAAAATGGAGGAAGGATCACTTAGGTGTGATGTTAATATTTCCTTACGTCCATTTGGCAGTGACACTTTTGGAACACGATGCGAAATCAAGAATTTAAACTCTATTTCAAATGTACAAAAAGCAATTGAGTTTGAAGCTTCTAGACAAGAGAAGATTTTAATTACTGGTGGTTTTGTTATTCAAGAAACTAGACGTTTTGATGAAGCATTAAAAGAAACTGTATTGATGAGAGAAAAAGGTGATGCGGTTGACTATCGCTATTATCCTGAACCAAATATCTTGCCAATTCGTTTGGATAAAAACTGGATTAAAAGTGTTCAAGATAATATGTCTGAACTTCCTGAACAAAGGAAGAAAAGATATATCACTGAGTTTGAATTGCCAGAATATGATGCAACTATATTAATTGCCAATAAAGAAGTTTCTGATTATTTTGATTTAACAGTTAAGCATACAACAGAATATAAACTTGTTGCAAACTGGTTGATGTCGGATGTTAGCCAATATTTAAATAAGGAAGGTATTCGCATATGTGATACAAAAATGACTCCTGAATATCTTGCTAAAATGGTAAATCTTGTGGCTGATAATTCAATCTCTGGGAAACAAGCTAAGACTGTTTTAGAAATAATGCTAGTTGAAGGAAAAAATCCTGATATAATTATTGAAGAAAATGGTATGAAGCAATTATCTAATAAAGATGATATTATTAAATTAATTCACATTGTATTTGCTAGACATCCTGAAGTAGTAGAAGAAATTAAGGCAGGTAATGATCGTAAAACTGGATTCTTAGTTGGACAAGTGATGAAAGAGTCTAAGGGGCAAGCTAACCCTGGCTTAACGAATCAGTTGGTTGTCGAAGAACTAAAAAGATAAAATGATGGTCTCTAAACCATCATTTTTTACTTAAATATATATTAAAATAGAATGCATGTTACAAATTGGGATTAAATATAGTAACGTTTTTCAAAATCTTAAGATTTGAGATGATACCATCATATTTGAATAGGGCTATTATTAAGGAATTAACTATGTTAGAATTAATTAAAAGGGGAGATTTCATGAAATTATCAAAACAAGCTAAAATACTGCTTAGCGTAGGAATTATTTATACTATTGGTCATATGATTGCTGGGACATTTATAAATGTTTTTTTATTCAATATGACCTCAGATTATAGTGTTATTATAATAATAAATCTAATTAATTACATAACAACATATCTTGCATTTGTTTTTGGTTCAAAATATGTAATTAAAGGATCAATAATAAATCTATTTAGAGCTGGTATTATATCAACAGCACTGTATTATTTATTTATTTTAATCCTAAAAGAGAAAACTGCTTTATTTTATTATTCTATTCCTCTTGGAATGTTTAATGGGGCAGGGATAGGATTGTTTTATTTTGCATTTAATAACTTAGTATCTAAACTTACTACTGATGAGAATAGAGGTAATTTTTTTGGGACTCAATCATATATCAGCACCACTGCAGGGATTGTGCTACCAACAATATCTGGGTTATTGATCAGCTGGTTAAATGCTCAAACTGGATATTACGTTTTATTTGCAATTAGTACTATAACATTTGGTATTGGAGTAGTTTTTACTATGATGTTAAACAAAGTAGAATTCACTGAACATTATCGTATCGCTCAAGCTTTGAAGTTAAGGGGTAATACTAGCTGGGATGCAGAGAAAATGCATGCTTTCTTAATGTGTTTTAAAGAAGCTTTGTATGGGGCAGTATTAGCAGTATTTTCGGTAACTATTATGGGTAGCGAAGGTAATGTTGGACCATTAAATTCTATTATGTCTATTATTGGTGTATTAACTGGGGCATACATGGCTAGAATGGTTACTCTCAAATTACAAAAAAAGTACTTCTTAATATTTAGCGTTATATATTTTATCGCGACATATTTAGGTGCTGGTATTATTTCTCCAGTCACACTTGTAATTATGTATGTATTATTGGGTATAGCAGGAACTGGAGATCGTATTCTTTACTCGAGTGTAGAGTATCGTTTATTTGCTGCTGCAGCAAAAAAAGACTTAAATGAAGGCGACTTCATTGTAGCAGCAGAACTTCACATGGCATTAGGAAGGGTTGTAGCAATGGTTGGATATTATGCGCTTACGTTCTTCTTTGAACCATTCATGTTAGCTAGGATTGTGTTCTTCATTATACCATTAACTGGATTACTAGATTATTTTGTAATTAAGAGAAAAGTTAATTGGTTCTCTGATGATCAAATATAGATTATTAGGTATAGAGGACTTAGCAACATCTTTATTTGAACCATTTATTAGATATCAAGAAGTCAATGGGTGTTATAGAAAAGAAGAAAACGCTTGGATTATAAAAGATATTTGCTTTATTGAAGACTGGAATAATCAAGATAAAGAATATTTGATAGAATGTCTACAAAACACTATCAAGACTAATGGTTTTATATATGGAGCATTTAATTATGATGATTTAGTTGGCTTTGTGTCAGTTGAAGGAGAATATTTTGGGTCTACTAATCAATATTTACAATTGTCTAGTCTCCATGTCTCACTACCATATCGCAGATTAGGAATAGGAAAAGAGCTGTTTTTATTAGCAGAAACATGCGCACGGAAAACAAGCGCAAGTAAACTATATTTATCTACACATTCAGCCAAAGAAAGTCAAGCGTTCTATCGTAATTTAGGATGCGTAGATGCTCAAGAAGTAAATCAAAAACTATTTGATTTGGAACCAGTAGATTGCCATTTAGAATATCAACTTCTACATAAGTAGAAGTCAGACTGTTGACAAAGGACACCTATAACGGTGTTCTTTTTCTATGAAGTAGTGGAAAGAGGATAAAAAAAGGAATTTCACGAAGAAATGCCTTAGTTTTGATTGATTGGCAGTGTCGTTATCTGCCTTCATCATCGCA
>JAVBUP010000016.1:0-73270 GCA_031555175.1 Coprobacillaceae bacterium | reverse complement strand
TCTGTTCACCTCGATTATATAATCAGTTATAGGCATCATAAAGATTATATTATTTGTAAGAATATATTCTACTAGAAGTTACTGTAAGACTAAAATCTACTTGGATCCCTTTAAAGTGGAAGTTAACTTTTCTTTTCAGGTTTTTGTTTAAAATGTTATCTGTTTTGTAAGATTCTGTATTTTTATGTTATAATAAATCATTATGGGAGTTGATGCTATGAAACCAAAATATACACCAATGATGATGCAATATATGGAAATTAAGGAACAGTATCCAGATTTAATCATTTTATATCGTCTTGGAGATTTTTATGAGATGTTTTTTGATGATGCCATAAAAGGCAGTAAAATTTTAGAAATTGCTTTAACATCACGAGGTAGTATTGGTGATGAAAAAATACCAATGTGTGGAGTACCATTTCATGCAGTTTCTGGTTATATACAAAAATTTCTAGATGCTGGGTGTAAAGTTGGGATAGTTGAACAATTAGAAGATCCTAAAGGCGTAAAAGGAATAGTAAAAAGAGGAGTAGTAAAAATATTATCTCCAGGTACTGATGTTGAAATTGGTTTACAAGCGGAAGTCAATAATTACATAGCGTCTATAAAATCTTATGACTCTTCATTTGTAATGGCTTTTTGTGATATATCTACTGGTGAGTTTCTAGTTAGCACAGTCAATAAAACCAGAAATGCTCTTGAGAGTGAAATTCTGTCACGTGGCGTAAAAGAAATAGTTATTACTAATGATCAAGACACTTCTATTTTTTCTTCCTTACAAAATCATTATGGGATATTGCTGAGCATCCATAATGATGAATCATTGAACAAAGATTATGAACATTTATTTAGAAATTTAGATGATATAAGACAAATAAGAGGTTCTGCATTATTGCTTAACTATTTAGTTTTAATGCAAAAAACTAGTTTACAACATATAAAAACTATTAGAAATATCGTTGATGATGAAGTATTAAAAATGGATGTGTTTACTAAGATTAACTTAGAATTAGTAGAGACAAATCGTGGTAAGAATAGAAATGGTAGTCTATTATGGCTACTAGATAAAACGCATACAGCTATGGGAGCAAGAATGCTTAAATCTTGGGTTGATAAACCATTATATAATTTTGAAGCAATCAATAATCGCTTAGATGTTATTGAAGTCATGAATAAGAATTTTATTGTTCGTGATACTCTTAAAGAACTACTTAAAGAAGTTTATGATATAGAGCGCTTAGTTGCACGTATTGTATGTGGTAATGTAAATGGAAGAGATTTAATATGGTTAGGGAAATCGCTAGCTATTTTACCAGAGTTCATTGACCAAGTTTCACGATTAAATCATCCGGAAATTCTTGAGTTAGTAAATGTTATACCTAATTTAACATATTTAACTGATATACTTCAAAATGCCTTTGTAGATAACCCACCAATAACTATTAAAGATGGGGGTATGTTTAAAGTTGGTTATAATACTGAGTTAGATCATTTCTTATTGTCTAAGCGAGATGGTAAGCAGTGGTTAATTGATTATGAGAATGAAGAAAAGGAACGAACAGGCATTAAGAATTTGCGTGTCGGCTTTAATAAGGTATTTGGGTATTATATTGAGGTGTCTAAAGGTAGCGTTCCTTTAGTTAAAGAAGAATATGGTTTTGAGCGTCGTCAAAGTATAGCAAATGGAGAAAGATATATCACTCCAAAGTTAAAAGAACTAGAAACTATTCTTTTGCATGCTGATGAAAAAGGTAATGAATTAGAATATGTTTTATTTAATGAGATTAAAAGTGATATCAAAGAAAGAGTTGAAGAACTGCAGTTAGTAGCTAGTATAATAGCGAAGATAGATGTATATCAATCATTGGCAACTGTTTCTAATCAAAATGGTTATACAAGACCGTATTTCAATAATGATCATATAGTTGAAATTAAGAATGGGCGTCATCCTGTAATTGAAAAGGTGTTAGGAAAAGATAAGTATGTTGAGAATGACTTAATCATGTCGCCAACAGATTATGTATTATTGATTACTGGCCCAAATATGGGTGGAAAGAGTACGTATATGCGCCAAATAGCTTTGCTAGTCATACTTGCTCAACTTGGATGTTATGTGCCTGCTACGTATGCTAATATGCCATTATTTGATGCAATATACACGCGTATTGGAGCTAGCGATGATTTAATCTCTGGTCAATCAACTTTTATGGTTGAAATGATGGAGTCAAATGTTGCATTGCGTAATGCTACTGAGAATTCATTCATTCTGTTTGATGAAATCGGTCGTGGAACTGCGACATTTGATGGAATGGCAATAGCACAATCCATTGTTGAATATATTGCTACTAAAGTTAAATGTATTACGTTATTTTCTACTCATTATCATGAGTTAACACTACTAGAAGAGAATATACCAGGTATTAGAAACATTCATGCGGGTGTATCAGAGAAGAACGATGAAATAGTCTTTTTGTATAAGATGCAAGATGGTAAAACGAGTAAATCATATGGAATAAATGTGGCGCGTTTAGCCAATATACCCGAGAATATTTTAAGTCGTGCCAAAGATATTTTGACTGTTTTGGAAACAACAAGTAATTATAGTAGTTTAAAATCTGATAAGATTGTATATGTGGATAGAGATAGTGAAGTTGAAAGTATGCTTAGCAAGATTGAACCTATGAATCTATCGCCAATGGATGCGTTGGCGACGTTAGTAGAACTTAAAAAGATGGTAGGTGGTGAATAACATGGCTGAAATAATAAAACTAGACGAGAAGTTAGCTAATCAAATCGCTGCTGGTGAAGTTATTGAAAGACCAGCAAATGTTGTTAAAGAGTTAGTTGAGAACTCAATAGATGCTTTGGCTACTAGTATCGATATCTATATTGAAGATGGTGGTGTTGCACTGATTAAAATAGTTGATAATGGGCAGGGCATGGATAAAGAGGATGCGCTTAAGTGTTTTGAGCGCCATGCAACGAGTAAGATTAAATCTGAATATGAACTATTTCGTTTATCTACACTTGGCTTTCGCGGAGAAGCAATTCCATCAATTGCTTCAGTTAGTAGATTTGAATTGAAAACTGCTCGTAGTGGCGTAGGAACAATTGTTATTTATGAGTATGGAGATTTAGTTGAATCAAGAGATAGCGATGGCAAACAGGGAACTACAATTACGATTACTAAGCTATTTCATAATTTACCAGCTCGCTTAAAGTACTTAAAAAGTGTCAACAGTGAGTATGCGGCAATTCTTTCATATGTTGAAAGACTTGCGTTATCACATCCTGAAATAGCTTTCTCATTAGTTAATAACGAGAAAACAGTTTTTAAGACATTTGGTAACAATGATTTATTAGAAGTAATATCTTGTGTATATGGATTACCAGTAGCTAAAAGCATGATAAGTGTTGAAGGAAATACAGATGAATACTATATAAGTGGTTTTGTTTCAAAAATTGACACAAGTAGATCAAGTAAAAGTAATATAATTACATTGATGAATGGTCGTGTAGTAAGAAATCAAATTGCTATTGATGCTATCAATAGCGTCTATCGAGATTATTTACCTCATGATCGATATCCCATTGCTATTATCAACATAGAAGTTGAACCGTATTTAATTGATGTCAATGTCCATCCTGCAAAGCTTGAGGTTAGACTATCAAAGGAAAAAGAGTTGATTGAGTTAATCATGTGTACTGTCTCTGCTGCATTAAAGAGTACTGAGTTAACGCATAGGGGTTATATTGAACCAGTCAAGAAAACTGATTTTTCGGTTCAACAACAATTTTATACTGATATAAATGAAAATGAGTTAAATACTGATGATAATATATCTATTGAAGTTGCAAACAACGTTAAAACAATGTATGTTGAAAAAGAACAATCGTTTTATATAAAGGAAGAACAAGTCGCTTACTCTCCAGTTCTTAAACCAATGAAAGAAAAACTTTATGTAAAAGGGCAAGTCCATGGAACATATATAATTTGTGAAACAGTAAGTAAAATGGTTCTTATTGATCAACATGCAGGACAAGAAAGAATAAATTATGAATACTTTTTAAATGGGTTTATGACTGCAAAGTATCCAATGATGGATTTATTAGTTCCTGTGCATATTGATTTAACAAAAAGTGAATTTGAATATGTAAATGAGAGAAAAGAGTATTTTAGTTATATTGGTATAGAGATAGAAGTGTTTGGTGCACAGAGTTTTGTGGTAAAGAAGCTGCCAGTATGGATGGTAGATGTTGATGAACAAAAATATATTGATTTAATGGTTGAACAAGTTTTGAATAATCGCCAAATCGATATTAAGGAACTGCGTAGTGATGCGATCGCAACTTTAGCTTGTAAAGCAAGTCTTAAAGCAAATATGTATTTAACATTGGCAGATATGCAAACATTGGTAGATAATCTAATGCGTTGTGAGCAACCATATACATGTCCACATGGCAGACCAACAATGATTGAATACTCAAGTTACGACTTAGAAAAAATATTTAAGAGGGTGAAATAATGAAAAAATTTTTAGTAACATGGATTGTTTCTGCGGCAACAATTTTATTAATGAGTGAAGTCTTTAGTGGATTTTATGTTAAGGATTTTAAAACTGCATTTTTAGTAGCACTTTTATTAGCGATTCTTAATAGCACACTAAGACCAGTATTGAAAATTCTTACTTTCCCAATGACGATAATGACGTTAGGGTTATGGAATTTGGTAGTGAATGGTTTAATGTTCTTGTTGGTTGATTATTTTATGGCACCAAATTTCACGATAAATTCAATTTGGTTAGCCATATTAGCCTCAATTATAATTGCGATTACAAGAAGTTTTGTAGAAGTAGATGATTAATCCCGAATGGGATTTTTTTGTTGTTTGACATTGTAGATAGGTAATGATACGCTAGTTATGAAATAAACTTCATAAATTCTTAATAAATATATGAAAACATTTGTAATTATTTTAAGATAGAATTTACTTGTGGGAAGGGTAAGGGAAAATATATGCAAACTATTTTAATTGTAGATGATGATAAAGCGATTGTTGAGAGTACTGCTATTTATTTGAGCAACGAAGGCTATAGTGTAATATGTGCAAGTAATGGGTTGGAAGCGCTAGAAATTGTAAACAATCAACCGATACATCTTATATTGCTAGACATCATGATGCCTAAAATGGATGGCATTACAGCAACGCTAAAAATTAGGGAATCAAAGAATATTCCAATTATACTATTATCTGCTAAGTCAGAAGAAGTAGATAAAGTATTGGGATTGACAGTTGGTGCAGATGATTATATTACAAAACCTTATTCACCATTAGAATTGATAGCTAGGGTCAAATCAAGTCTAAGACGTTATGTTAATTTAGGTAATATTGTTGAAGCTAAAGATATTATTAGGATAGATGAGCTAGAATTCGATACACTTAATAAGTGTGTAAGAATAGATGGCAATGAAGTAAAATTGACATCTATAGAATATAAAATACTTCAGTTATTATGTCAAAATCCTAACCGTATATTTACAGCTGAGGAAATATATCAAAATGTGTGGAATGAAAATGCATTTGTCAATGATAATACGATTGCTGTTCATATAAGGCGTATACGTGAAAAAATAGAAATTGATCCTAAAAAACCAAAATATTTAAAGGTGGTGTGGGGAATTGGATACAAAATTGAAAAGAATTAATATGTTTTTAGTCAAAAAGTTAATAGTCATGGCAGTTGTTGCTTTTACTTTTGCTTTTTCTGTAGTTTCTGTAGTTTATGCTGGGGTAAAATTTAATGATTTAAATGTATCTTGGAGAGATGATTTTGTGCAATTGAATGATGAACAGGAAATATATCGAGTTAGTTATGCACTCGAATTCATTTCTCAGCATAAAAGTGAAGAGTATATAAGATCAGATGAGTTTTGGGAAAATTACATCAAGATAAATTATCAATATACTCATAATGAAAGTGAATATCCAAACAGAGATAATTTAGTGGCAGATATTATATTAACGTTTAGAAATAATATGGAAATATTAGAAGAGTTATCATATATCTACTATTATTATGATAATGGTCAGATAATATTGAAAAACTCTGAATTATCATCTATTGATGATTTCATGTTACTTGATTTCCGAGTATTTACTGGTGGAAATATTAAAGATGAAAACACAATTGAGTCTAATTATGTAATCGAAAATACCAAATATTTAGCGATTGGATATGATAATGATTATGCTAGAGAACAGCAAACTCAGTTTCTAGAAGAAAAAAAAGCTGTTACAGATGTAATATACCCAGCAATGTTCAGTGCAGGAATTGGAGCATTGGGGATGATATATTTAATGGTTATGAAAGATAAACGTAAATATGAACCGAAAATATACGATAAAATATGGACAGAAGTATTGCTAATTGTTACGGTTACATTCATGATTTGCCTATTCAATATCATGTTTAATAGCACACTATATAGAGTTAGGACAAATAGCAATAATATCTTACTGATATCTGCTATTACTGCTTATATATTTATAGTCTTAATTCCAATAACTGATGTTTTTAAGAGACTGCATCATGGCATTTTTATTAGAAATAGTTTTTGCTATAGTATCTATATGTTGTGTAAGAAAGTTGTTACGACAATGTTTGTAAATACTTCGCTAACTAAAAAGGTAAGATTAATTATTGGTTTAGGCAGTTTTATCACAATGATTTTGGTTACGATTGCTGCACTTGCAGATGCATATTTTATACTATTTGGGATATTTATTGTCGAAGCTATTGGACTAATTTATATTTTATTAAGATATGTTCTTAATCCTTATGATGATCAACTTAAAAGAATAAATTATGAATCACTACAAAAGGCAATGAAGGCAGAAAGATTGAAGACTGATTTAATTACTAATGTTTCGCATGATTTAAAAACACCGTTAACGGCTATTCTTAATTACTCTGATTTATTAGTAAAAGAAAATGAGGATAATGAATATGCAAAGGTTATTTACGAAAAAGCTCAAAAGCTAAAACATTTAACTGAGGATTTATTTGAAGTATCAAAAGTTCAAAGTGGAAATATTGTCGTAAATAATGAAGAACTAGATTTAGGAGAATTGATCAATCAGTCATTAGCTGAATTTGATGATTGTGCATTGAGGTTTAAAGTTGATATAGATAACATTAAGATTATCGCAGATGGCCGTTTAATGAGCCGTGTATTTGGAAATTTGATAGGAAATATGATTAAATACTCATTGGATAATACTAGGGCATACATTGATGCTACCAAAGTAGGATTAAGAACCGTTATTACTTTTAAGAATGTCGCTAGTTATGAAATGAATTTCAAATCTGATGAAATTACTGAAAGATTTACTCGCGGTGATATCTCAAGAACAACTGAAGGAAATGGTTTAGGATTAGCTATTGCTAAAAGCTATACGGAAGCTTGTGGTGGTAAGTTTGATGTTGTTGTGGATGGAGATTTGTTTAAGGTAACAATCACTATATAGTGTGATTAGAATATATGAAAATAGGAGGATGTATGAATGATTGAACTTAAAAACATTAGTAAAACATATAAGTCCAAGAAAAGCAAAAACACTACTGCTCTAAATGGTGTTTCATTGACTTTTGATAATAATGGGATGACTTTTATTCTTGGAAAAAGTGGTAGTGGTAAATCGACATTATTAAATGTTATAGGTGGTTTAGATAAATATGATTCTGGAGATATGTCTATTTTGGGAAAAAGTAGTAAGGATTTTACGCAGGCTGATTTTGACTCTTATCGTAATACCTATATAGGCTTTATCTTCCAAGAATTTAATATACTAGATGATTTTGATGTATATGAAAATATAGTTTTGGCATTGCAATTACAGCAAAAAGAAGTAGATAAACAAAAAGTAGATGCTTTGCTGGAGAAATTAGAGTTATCTGAGTTAGTTAATAGAAAAGTAAATGAATTATCTGGTGGGCAAAAGCAGCGTGTTGCGATAGCTAGAGCATTAATTAAAGATCCAAAGATTATCTTAGCAGATGAGCCGACAGGTAACTTAGATAGTGCAACTGGTCAACAAGTTATGGAATTATTAAAAGAGATCAGTAAAGATAAATTGGTTATAATTGTGTCTCACGACAGAGAATATGCAAATACTTATGGTGATAGAGTTATTGAAATTAAGGATGGTATAGTCGCTAACGACACTAATGATAAAGATATTAGTAGTAAGGAAAGTCGTTATGATACAATTAAATCGAAATTACCGTTTAAAGACAGTTTTAAGTTAGGTATTGGAAGTCTAAAGCATAAGAAGATAAAACTATGTTTTACAATCCTACTAACAGCTTGCACACTATTATTCCTGAGTGTTGTTGATACATTATCCGCTTATAATATCAACAGAGCTCATGCAAAGTTATTAGCAGATAGAGGAGAGCAATTTGTTCAAGTAGAGAAATTTAAATTCTATGGTTGGGATAAATTTGATTTTTCTAATAAGGATCAAGTCTCATTATCAAAAGCTGAATCTGAAGCAGTCTTAGACAAAATTGGTAACAATGGTTATGAGACATATAGATTACAAGAAGGCTATTCATATATGAGTTATGGCGAACTTATGAATCTGGTCGAAAATGGAAAATATGGGTATTATACTCCTTCGGCAACTCATATTGATACCGATATTGTAGTTACTGATGACATTAATAAGATTGTAGTTGAAGATATAATTGGTAGACAACCAAGTGCTGCAAATGAAATCGTTATTTCAAGCTATTATGCGGATTTGCTAATTATAAATGGTGTTACTGTATATGAAACTACTAAAAAGGATGAATTCTCTACATCAAATATTTTTAAACCACAAAGTTATGAAGATATTCTTAATGCTGATTATACATTTTATTTTGGTAGTGAAGGCAAAGTGAAAATCGTTGGAATAATTGATTATGATTTAACAAAATATAAAGTTTTATGGGATAAAGATTTTGAGGGAAGCTCAACCAGAGAAGAAAATATTCTTTATAGTGAGTTACATGATAAATCAAGAAATATTTACAATAAAATCTATGTAAATAAAGATTTCTTAGCTAACCTTGCGGTAAAAGATACGGAATTACTGAACCCAATGAATAACTATCAATTATCTTCTACTGATTTGAGTTTATCTGAAAACGGTTTTTATGCTAGTCCTTCTGTTTTAAACAATGAAATAACATACTATAATGGAAGCGAATGGGTTAAGGCTAGTAAACTAAATAAGAATGAAATGATAATTAGCGCCTATCAATTAAAATCTTTTAACTATGAGCAATATTCGAAAAGTTTATCTGAATATCTTAGTAAGCATAGTGGTGAAGATAAAACTGAGCTTCAACAAAAATTCTTTGCAAACTATATCAAAGATTTAGATGTTATAGGTAAAGAAGTTGATCTAAATATTTATGAAGGAAGAAGCTATAGTTCAGATGAATCAACTAAAAAGTATGAAAATATTAGAATTGTTGGAATAATGGGAGTATATGTTGATTATTTTGAACAGTATAATTATTTTTCAATGGACCTAGTTAAGGATTATAAATTGGAAACTATTCAATTAACTGGATATTTAATTCCAACTACAACTGAAAAGGACTTTAAATCATTAATAGATATGTTCCCATATTATGATGAAATAAGTACTCAATCTACTTATTCGATGGATGTTACAGGCATGGTTAGAACAATAAAAGTTTTAAAAGATATAGCATTCTATATCAGTGCAGTATTATTAACATTTACTATTTTCCTAATAGCTAATTTTATAATTACTAGTGTAAATTATCGCAAGAAAGAAATTGGTGTACTTCGAGCACTTGGATCGCGAAGTATTGATATCGTTAAGATATTTTTATGGGAAGGCTTGGTGTTATCAACAATTGCTGGAACGATATCAGCTATAATGTTGATAGTTGTAACGCAAGTCTTAAACGGAGTAATAATGCATGGCGTAGGTATTATTTTAACACCATTCATAATTGGTATTAGACAGTTTATTGTAATCTATTTAATAGTAATTGCCGTGACAGTTATTTCTAGTATATTGCCAATTAGACGTATTTCTAAAATGAAACCTATAGATGCGATATTGAATAAATAATTAAGGAAAGAAACTTCTTTCCTTTTTGTTTGACTTTAAAAGGTGGATTTGGTAACCTAAATTTGGTGATAACATGAAAAAAGTCATAGTAGTAGTTGGCCCAACAAGTGTTGGTAAGACAAGGATGGGTGTGGAGTTAGCAAAAGAATTAAAAGGAGAAGTAATATCTGGTGATTCGATGCAGATTTATAGAGGAATGGATATTGGAACTGCTAAAGTAACGGCTAAAGAGGCGGAAGGTATTCCTCATCACCTTATTGATATTTGTGATATAGAAGAATCTTATAGCGTAAAAAGATTTCAAGATGATGTAAGGAATAAAATCAATGATATAACTGCTAGGGGTAAGATACCAATTATTGTTGGTGGTACTGGCTTTTATATTAAAGCCGCTCTTTATGATTATGTATTTGAAGAAGAACAAGCAAATACCAATATGGCTAAATATCAAGACATGAGCAATGATGAACTTTATGAAGTTTTACTAAGTATTGATCCAGAATCATGCAAAACTATTCATAAAAATAATCGCAAGCGTGTTTTAAGAGCAATAGCAATCTATGAGAATAACAATACAACTAAATCGGCTATAGAAAATGCCCAACAACATAAACCAATTTATGATATATATTTTATTGCATTAACATTAGAGCGTGAATTATTATATAATAGAATTAATAATCGAGTTGATTTAATGATGCAACAAGGGTTAGAAGCGGAAGTTGATTTATTGACACAACACGGATCCTTACAAGGATTAAGATGCTTTGAAGGAATTGGTTATAAAGAATTTTTTGATTATTTTAAAGGTGTGCAAACACTGAGTGAAACAGTAGAATTAATTAAGAAAAATTCTCGAAATTTTGCTAAGAGACAATATACTTGGTTTAATAATCAATTTGATGTTTCATGGTATGAAGTCAATTTAGAAAAATTCACGGAAACGGTAAGCAAAGTGTTAATTGATGTCGAAAATTGGTATCATTCCAAATAAAATTATGATAGTATTTTATTGACATAAAAGTAATAGGAGGGGAAAGTTTGAAAAGGGGCTATTACAAATACTTAAAAGTATTATTTGCATTAATTATTGTATGTTGCATGCCTATTAGTACAAAGGCAGATATTGGTAATAATAATCGATATGATGATAACTCAGGATCATCTAGCTCATCATCAGGGTCTTCCTCAAGTCCATCATCTGGTTCATCATCTAGTTCATCATCGGGCAGGTCAACCGGATCAAGTTATGGTAGCACTACATCAGGGTTAGATGGTTCATTTTTTGCTTTTTTATTGGTGGCTGGAGTAGTGTGTTTCATTTTATTTGGTGGAATGTCTGCTATAACAGCTAGTGGAGATCAAAACGAATCGTCGACTGCTGGCGCTAAAAAGAAGTCTTTGTTAGATATTATTAAAGACAATAATCCAGAATTTGTAGAAGAAGATTTTATTGCTTTGGCAAAAGGAATCTTTTTGAGATCGCAATATGCATGGTCAAATAGAGATCTAGAAGAGCTTAGCGAAATAGAAACAGAAGATTTATATAAGCAACATGCTGTATTAGTTAAAGACTATATTAAAAACAACAAGATTAATGTGGTAGAAAAGATACTGATAAAAAATTGCTCAATATACAGTTACAAGTGTGCAAATAATAAGGAAACTATCAAATTAAGAATTACTGCAATGATGAAGGATTATGTAATTGATGCATCGTCAAAAGAAGTATTGGAAAGTGATCCAAGTAAAGACTGGACTCTTAAATATGAAATGACTTTGGAAAGAGAATTTGGATATGACGGAATAAATATTGATAAGGAACACGAAACGTATCAATGTCCATCATGCGGTGGAACAAATAAAGTTTCAAATGATATGGTTTGTGAGTATTGTGGAAAAGATATGAAAGTTAATAAAAGTGACTGGTTACTAGATGATATTCATTCTGCTTAGTAGGGTTATTTGAGATAGATGGCTAGCCATCTATTTTCAGTTATTGCATTTGTATATTTTTAAGTACTATTTTGTGCTATAATAATTTGTTGTAGAGGAGTGATAACATGTTCTTTAAAAAGAAACAAACTCACATTCAAACAGAATTAGATATGAATAATATTCCTAGGCATATTGCTTTCATTATGGATGGTAATGGTCGTTGGGCTAAAAGTAAAGGTATGCCAAGAACTTTTGGTCACCATGAAGGGATAAAGAATATAAGAACACTGGCAATAGAGTGTAATAAACTTGGCGTGAAAGCTATGACAGTTTATACATTTTCTACTGAGAATTGGAAAAGGCCAAAGGATGAAGTTGAGTATATATTTAGACTGCCTAGTGAGTTCTTTCAATCTTATATGAAAGATTTCATGGAGAATAATATTCAAGTTCGCTATATTGGTCATCTAGAAGATGTGCCATCTTATTGCAAAGATGTTATCTTTGATGCTTGTGAACAAACTAAAAATAATACTGGGTTAATTTTATGTTTTGCTTTTAATTATGGTTCAAATATTGAAATAATTGAGGCATGCCGAGACATGGCGATTGATTATAAAAATGGAGATTTGGAGATAGAAGATTTTAATCCGACTATGTTTGATAATTACTTGATGACTGCTGATTTGCCACAACTTGACTTTATGGTTAGGACGAGTGGGGAATATCGCATTTCTAATTTCTTACTTTGGCAGATTGCTTATGCTGAGCTAGCGTTTGTAGATCGTATGTGGCCAGAATTTAGTATTGATGATTTGTATAGTGTATTACTAGATTATCAGTCTAGAAATCGTCGCTTTGGAGGTTTAAAGAAATGAAACAAAGAATAATTACTGGAATATTAATGTTTGCAGTATGTGTGCCTCTCGTGTCACTTGGTGGGATGTGGTTTAATATCTTTGGTATCATAGTTGTTACAGGAGCTACTTATGAACTTTTGAAAGCTCCTAATAGGAAATGGCCGCTACTTGTACATTTGCTAATATATATAACAATGTTTTACTTAACATTCTTTGATACAAGAAACTTAGTAATCGATAATAGGATTTTCATTGGGTTAATAATCGCGTTGTTTGCCTTTAACATTTTCTTTGAAGAAGTTTCATATGAAGATGTGACTTATTTATTCACAATGACTTTTCTAATAGGAGTTGCTTTTAGAACTTTGTATTATGTTAGGACATGTATAAATTTACCAACATTCTTATTTGTATTATTTGCCACATTTGGATGTGATACTGGGGCATATTTTATTGGTGTAACATTTGGTAAACATAAGTTAATTCCTAGACTGTCGCCAAAGAAATCAATAGAAGGCTCTATTGGTGGTATTGTTATTGGTACGATTGTTGCGGTTACTTTTGCATTTTTCTTTGAAGTCAAAATGTCTATTTTAGCTACTATTGTTACTGCCTTATTATTGACCATTACAACTCAAATTGGTGATTTAGTGTTTAGTAGTGTTAAAAGACATTACGGAATAAAGGATTTTTCTAATTTATTGCCTGGTCATGGCGGTTTGTTGGATAGATTAGATAGTGTTAGCTTTAATTATGTAGTATTCTACTTATGTTTATTATTTATATTGTAGGAGAATAATTATGAAAGAAATAGTTATACTGGGTGTGACTGGTTCCATTGGTACCCAAAGTATTGATGTAATTATTAATCATCCTCATGAATATCATTTATTAGCGATGTCAGCTGGAAGGAATATAGCAAAGCTAGAAGAAATAATTGCTATGACTGATTGTAAGATTGTATGTGTATCTCTAGAAGAAGATAGAACATATCTAGTCAATAAATATCCTAATTTAACTGTACTATGTGGTGAAGATGGTTTGATTAAGATTGCTACTTTACAAGAAGCAAATATCGTACTTAATGCTATTGTTGGTTTCGCTGGATTAAAACCAACAATTGAAGCGATAAAGGCAAAAAAGGACATTGCATTAGCTAATAAAGAAACACTTGTTGTTGCTGGTCATATAATTATGAAATTGGTTAAAAAGTATAATGTTAAATTATTACCAGTAGATAGTGAGCATTCAGCAATATTTCAGTCATTAAATGGAGAAAATCCTAAAGAAATAAAGCGTTTGATTATTACTGCTTCTGGAGGAAGTTTTAGAGACAAAACTTTAGAAGAATTGAAAGATGTTAGCGTGGAAGAAGCGTTAAATCATCCAAACTGGAGTATGGGAGCAAAAATTACGATTGATTCTGCAACCATGTTTAATAAGGGTTTAGAAGTAATGGAGGCAAGCTGGTTATATGACATTGATTATGACCATATTGATGTATTGATACATCCTCAATCTGTTGTCCATTCTATGGTTGAGTTCATCGATACATCTGTAATTGCTCAACTTGGTACGCCTGATATGCGCTTACCAATACAGTATGCTTTATCATATCCACATCGCATTGAATTAATGAATGCGAAGTCATTGAACTTAGCAGAGATTGGTAGCTTAACATTTAGAGAGATGGATCACATAAGATTTAAACCAATGGCATTGGCTTACAAAGCTGGTAGAACTGGGGGTTCATTACCATGTGTGTTAAATGGGGCAAATGAGCAAGCTGTTGATTTGTTTTTAAAAGGAAAGATAAAATTCTTAAGAATAGTTGATATGGTTGAAGAAGTTATGAATGTGCATGAAGTTATTAAGGACCCGAGTTTAGAACAGTTAATAGAAATAGACAACTGGGCACGGGAAGAAGTTTTAAAGAGAGTTTAGGAGGAGTTATATGCAATCAATAATTAATGTGATAGTGTTTGTTTTAGTATTGGGTTCGATTATATTTATACACGAACTTGGTCATTTCTTAGCTGCAAAGAAATTTGGTGTTTATTGTGATGAGTTTGCTCTTGGTATGGGTCCAACAATTTTTTCAGTAAAAGGCAAAGAAACAAAGTATTCATTAAAACTTTTGCCAATTGGTGGCTTTGTGGCAATGGCTGGTGAAGCTGATCAACAAGATAATCCGAACATGGTAGATTTACCAAGAGAGCGTACAATACCTGGTATAAAAACGTGGCAACAAGTAGTTGTTATGTTAGCTGGAGTAGTAATGAACTTTGTATTGGCGATAGTTATATTGTTGGGTGTTAATTTTACTCAAGGTAGAATGCCGACAAATGACAATGTTATAGGAACAGTCGTTGCTGGATATCCTGCTGAAAAAGTTGGTATGCAAGAAGGTGACGAAATCATCTCAATTAAAGTTTTCTCTGGGAAAGAATTCATTATTAACGAGTTTAGTGATATCTCAAATGCTTTATCGGTAGAAAACGCTGGTGAGTTTTCCTCTTCCGATGAATCAAGAGTAGTAATCAAAGTACTACGTGGAGAAAACAAACAAGAAATTGAGTTTGTAGCTCAAGCTGTTCGCCCTGATGGAAGTGATAAATACTTATTAGGGATTAATAATACTTATCGTCATATGAGCATTAGTGAGGCATTTAAATATACTGGCGAAGAACTGGTAGAGATGTCAACAGCCATCTTTGGAACACTAGGAAGAATGTTTACTGATAAGACTGTATTTAGTCAATTATCTGGACCAGTTGGAATATTTAACATAACTAGTGAAGTTGCGGAGCAAGGAAATGTCTCAAACATTTTACTATTGATAGCGATGCTGAGTATTAATGTTGGTGTATTCAATTTATTACCAATACCTGGTCTTGATGGAGCCCAAGTATTATTTGCACTAATCGAAAAAGGCATGGGAAAACCAGTGCCAGTCAAAGTAAGATATGTTGTTCAAACAATTGGCTTATGCTTAGTGTTTGGATTAATGATATTTGTATCGATTAATGATATTACTCGTTTATTTAAATAGATAATCATGCGATTATCTTTTTTTTCTTTTCACTTTAGAAGTGTGTAGAATTTTGTTATAATAAACAAATAGGAGTGGAAACTATGGACAATAAATTAATGACATTATTTGAACAACTAGGTATTGAAGGCCAACTTGAAAACTTTAAATACGCAAAAATTCAAAAGGTTGGAATTGGGAAAAATTCTGGACTTTTTACTTTTATAATGGAAACTGATATTGCTATACCATGTGCAGAATTTGAAATATTTGTTGAGGCATTAAAAAAATTTCCGCAACAGACTGAATTAATCATGAAAGCAAATAATGTTGAATATATAGAGGATGAAGTAAAGGCATATCTAAATTTTGTTATCCGTAGGAATCCTAGTTTATTTGCTATTTTCAATAACCTTCCACAAAATACTATTGTTATAGAGGACCATGTTATTACTTTCGAATTAATGAATGAAGTGCAATTGCAAGCATATCGAAAATTGGCTAATGACTTGGCTAAGGAATTATCTCGTTGTGGATTAAGGTATAGCATTGATTTTGTAGTTGAAGAAGATAGTGAAGTTTTTAAAGAAATAATGGAAGAATTTGAAAAACCAGTGGTGCATGAGTTCAAGACTTATCAACCTGAAGCGAATGTTGAAGTGCCATCTGAAAAGAAAGTATTTAGACGCGCAGATTTTGGACCTAAACAATCTGTACTCATAAGTGAGATAGAGGGTGAAGCCTTTAATATTCAAGTTGAAGGATATATCTTTCAAACTGATTTGATTAAAACCAGAAATCAAACTCATATTCAGACTTTAATGATTACTGACTATAGTGACTCAATAAGCATTAAACTATTTGAAACAAAGACATATGGTAAAGAGCAAATGGATAAGTTTGCAAAGGGTAAGCAGTGGGTGAGAGTAACTGGCGATGTGCGTATGGATAGTTATTCACGCGAATTATCAATTTTTGGAAAATCAGTTGAAGTGATTGATGGGCCAATAGGTAGGGTTGATACTAGTGAAGTAAAGCGAGTTGAACTACACACTCATACACAGATGTCAACGATGGATGGAATTGGAACTATATCTGAGTATGCAAGTCAAGCGGCAAAATGGGGACATAAAGCAATTGCTGTAACCGATCATGGTAATGTCCAATCTTTTCCAGAAGCGCAACAGGCGGCAAAAAATAACAAATTAAAAATGATATATGGTATTGAAGCCTATATGGTTGATATAGATGATAAAATAGTTTATAACGCTAAACCAGATTCACTTAAAGGTGCTACTTATGTTTGTTTCGACTTAGAAACAACTGGTCTATCTGTTGTAAATGATGGTATAACTGAGTTTGGTGCTGTAAAAATGAAAGACGGATTAGTAATTGACCGTATGCAAAGTTTTGTTAATCCAGAGAGAATAATTACAGAAAAAATTATAAATCTAACGAGCATTACTAATGAAATGGTAAGAAATGCTCCGACAATAAAAGATTTGTTACCAAGGATTCTTGATTTCATCAAAGATTCAGTTTTGGTAGCTCATAATGCAGTTTTTGATATTGGTTTTCTTAATTACTACTTAGAATTAAATGGTTATTCAAGTCTTACAAATCAAATTGTTGATACATTACCACTTGCAAGAGCGATTATAGAAACAAAAAAGGGATTCTCATTAGGCCGCGTCTGTCGCAACTATAAAATTGCCTATGACGAAGATATTGCTCATAGGGCTGACTATGATGCTGAGGTACTATCTGATGCATTTAGAGTTATGTTAAGTGAAGTTGATAGTAAGGGGTATTATACTTTTGATACTTTGAATAATCTTCAAACTGAAGATACATACAAGATTGTATTTCCAACACATACTACGATTTTGGTAAAAAACAAAATTGGATTAAAGAATTTATTTAAACTAGTATCGTATTCGAATATTAAATATTTGAATATTGAAGCTCGTATGCCAAAATTCCTAATAGATGAATATCGTGAAGGATTAATAGTTGGAACAAGTTGTTCTCGTAGCGATGTTTTTGAAGCTGCTTTAAATAGTGATGACCATACTTTAGAGCAACTAATTTCTTGGTATGATTATGTAGAAGTTCAACCAGTTGAGGATTATGCTTATCTAGTAGATCGCGGTAGTGTTGCATCAATGGAAGTATTGCATGCAAGTGTGAAAAGACTAGTGCTCGTAGCAAAGAAATTAGGAAAGATTGTTGTTGCTACAGGAGATGTTCATTATCTAGATCCAAAAGAGAAAATATTTAGAGAAGTTTATATTAGAAATAGTAATATTGGTATAGGTGGTACAAATCATCCTTTACATGATCGAAAAAATGCTCATTCGATTGTTCCAGATCAACATTTTAGAACTACTGACGAAATGATAAAGTCATTTGCTTTTTTAGGCGATGAGCTAGCATATGAATTAGTTGTGACTAATACTAATTTGATTGCTGATATGGTGGAGGAAGTAAAACCAATTCATGACAAGTTATATCCGCCGACAATCGAAAATGACGCTTTGTTATTAACTGATTTATGTTATAAAACTGCACGTGAGATATATGGTGATAATTTGCCAGATATTGTAGAAAAGCGTTTAGAGAAGGAATTGCATCCAATAATCAAATATGGTTTCTCGGTTATGTATTATATTGCGCATAAGCTTGTTAAGAAGTCTTTGGATGATGGTTATTTAGTTGGTTCACGTGGTTCGGTTGGATCTTCATTTGTGGCTACTATGTCTGGTATTACTGAAGTAAATCCGCTACCTCCACACTATATTTGTGGAAAATGTAAGCATAGTGAGTTCTTGCCTGAAGGGACAATTGCATCAGGATATGATTTAGATGATAAGGTGTGTCCTATATGTGGTGCTGAAATGCGTGGCGATGGACAAAATATCCCATTTGAGACTTTTCTTGGGTTTGAAGGAGATAAAGTGCCTGATATTGACTTAAACTTTTCTGGCGAATATCAAGCTGTAGCTCACAATTATACAAAAGTTTTATTTGGTGAAGACAAAGTATATCGTGCTGGAACGATTTCAACTGTTGCAGACAAAACCGCTTATGGATATGCTAAAGGATATATCGAAGCAATGGGTAGGGAAGGAGAAGTTAGAGGTGCTGAATTATCTCGACTAGCAGCTGGAGCTGCTGGGGTTAAGAGAACAACTGGACAGCATCCAGGGGGGATTATTGTAATTCCTAATGAAATGGATGTCTACGATTTTACACCTGTACAATTTCCTGCTGATGATATAAATTCTGAATGGAAAACTACACACTTTGATTTCCATGCGATTCATGATAATGTATTGAAACTTGATATTCTTGGACATGTTGATCCAACTGTCATTCGTATGCTACAAGATATTACTGGTGTTGACCCAAAGACTATACCAACTAATGATAAAAAGGTTATGAGTTTGTTCTCATCAAGTGAGGCGATGGGTATAGATTTATCTTATATCGATGTCGATTCTGGTGCATTAGGTCTTCCAGAGTTTGGAACAACATTTGTTCGTGGTATGTTACAACAAACAAAGCCTAAATCATTTGCCGAGTTAGTTGTTATTTCAGGACTATCACATGGGACTGATGTCTATTTGGGTAATGCCGAGTTATTGATTAGATCTGGACAATGTAATCTTTCTGAAGTAATTGGTTGCCGTGATGACATCATGGTGTACTTAATAGAAAAAGGATTACCAGAGAAATTATCATTTGATATTATGGAGTGTGTCAGAAAGGGAAAGGCTACTGCTGTTTTCCCAGAGAAAAAATATGAAGAGTCGATGATTGAGTATAACATTCCTTCTTGGTATATTGAATCATGTAAAAAAATTAAGTATATGTTCCCAAAAGCTCATGCGGTGGCTTATGTTTTAATGGCGATTAGGGTTGCCTGGTTCAAAATATATTATCCTCGCGAGTATTATAGTGTATATTTTTCCGCTAGAACTGATGCATTTGAAATTGATACAATGATTAAAGGAAAAGATGCAATTTTGCGAAGAAGAAAAGAAATTCTTGATGCAAAACAGGAAAAGAAATCTACAAATAAGGATGAAGCTTTGTTATCAACATTTGAAATTTGTTTGGAAATGATAGAAAGAGGTTATCATTTCAGTCCAATTAGCTTAGAATATTCTGATGCTACAAGATTTATGATTAATCCAAATGATAAAACTGGGGTTCTACCACCTTTTAGTTGTATAGATGGATTAGGTGGAGCTGCGGCTGAATCAGTAGTGAGGGCGCGAAGTGAAAAACCATTCATTTCTAAACAGGATGTTTTGAGTAGAACGAGTCTTAATAATACGAATATGGATTTTTTAACAAGATTAGGGGTATTCGATCATCTGCAAGAAGAAAACCAATTGAGTTTATTTTAATGATTCATATAACTATAATAATACAAAAATAATACAAAAGCTTATTAGATGACTATAAATGAGTATAAATATGTATTTTTAAGAAAAATATATTGATAAATCGGCTATCAGTACTAAAAAGTGTTGTATTTATCAAAATAAATGCTATAATAGTCGTGTAGAAGAGATGTAAGAGTGGGGGAACCCACTCTTTGTTATTGAAATGAAGAGGAAGAATAAAATGATTGAAATAATTACTAAAGAAATCGAACCAATTTTAAAATCTAATAACTGCTATCTGTATGATATAGTCTATGAGAGAAGTGAAGGAGAATGGTATTTGCGCATTTTTATTGATATGACAGATAAGCCATTAGATATGGAAACATGCGTAACTGTTTCTGAAGCTGTTTCAGAAAAACTAGATTCATTGGATGTAATTAAGGATGAATATTATCTTGAAGTTTCTAGCCCTGGTGCAGAAAAACCGCTCAAGACATTTGCTCATGTCCAACAATCAATTGGAAAGTATGTCTATATGAAGTTTGTTAATCCTGTTGGTGGTAAAGTTGATGTTGAAGGTACCTTATTATCAATAGATGGTGAGGAAATTGAGTTTGAGTTTAAAGTAAAAAATATTAAAAAAACAATCAAAACTTCTTATTCTAATATTAAAGAAGCTAGATTAGCTATAAGATTTTAATTGAGGGAGAATTTGCAGAAATGAACACAAGAGAATTTATTAAGGCATTAGATGTATTAGAAAATGAACGTGGAATCTCAAAGACTATTGTTTTAGATGCTTTAGCAGAAGCTTTAGAAAAATCTTACAAAAGAATTTATTGTGAAGGTGAAGCTGATGTAAGAGTTCAAATTAATGAGACTAAAGGAAAGATTCGTTTATATTTGGTTAAAACTGTAGTTGAGGATGTAGAAGAAGGATTTGAGGATCTTCAAATCGCATATAAAGATTTGCCGGTTACAAAAAAGAAGTATGCTATTGGTGATGAATATGAGATAGAAGTGGACCCAGATATCTTTAGTAGATTAGCTGCTAGCCAAACTAAACAGATTTTACGCCAAAAAATCAGAGAAATTGAAAAAGAAACAATGTTTGAAGAGTATATCTCTAAAAAAGATGAACTTATTACTGGGCAAATTGATCGTGTTGAGGAAAGATTTGCAATCATTAATATAGGTAAGACAGGAGCATTATTACCAGCAAATCAACAAATTTCAAATGAAAAATTAGTTGAAGGCCAATATATTAAAGTGTACGTTAGTGCTGTAGAAAAAGGTACTAAAGGTGCGCAGGTGTTAGTGTCTAGAACTGATCCTGGATTAGTTAAACGTTTATTTGAACAAGAAGTTCCTGAAGTATTTGATGGAACAGTTGAGATTAAGTCTGTAGCACGTGATGCTGGAGATCGTAGTAAAATGGCTGTCTTTGCTAAAAATTCTGATGTCGATGCCATTGGAGCTTGCGTTGGTAATAGAGGAAGCCGTGTAAATACTATTGTTAATGAGTTACATGGTGAAAAGATTGATATTGTTGAATGGTCAAACGATCCAATAGTCTATATTTCTAATGCTTTGAGTCCATCTCAAGTAGTAAATGTAACAGTAAATGAGGATACTCATTCTGCACAGGTTGTTGTGCCAGATAACCAATTATCTTTAGCGATCGGTAAACGTGGGCAAAATGCTCGCTTAGCTGTTGGACTAACTGGATGGAAGATTGATATTAAATCATTTAGTGATGCTATGGCGGAAGGGCTATTTGATCCAACGGTATCTGAAAAACAAGCACCTATCGAGGAAGAATTTGTTAATGAAGAAGTGGTTGAAGAAATAGTGGTTGAAGCAGTTACGCCAGTTACTGAAATTGTACCAGCTGCTACGCCTAAGAAAGAAGAAAAAGTCGATGTTTCAAGCGTATTAGCTACTGTACGTAAAGAAAAGTATAAAGCTGAAAAAGCAAAGAAACCTACTAAGTCTAAAAAGACAAAAAACAATGATGATGATGATTATTTCTTCAATATTAATAATGTTGAAGAAGTTAAGTCTGAAAAATCTAAACCAGTTTATTCAATGCCGATTTATGATGATGATGAAGAAGAAATCGAAATTGTTGAAGATTTAAGTAAATATGAAGATGATATTGACTATGATGAATTCGACAAATATTATGATGAGGATTAATTAGTTTATGAAAAAAGTACCTCTTAGGAAATGTGTTGTTTCTCAAGAACAGTTACCAAAAAAGGATCTTATTAGAGTAGTTAAGAATAATGAAGGTCAAGTATTTGTGGATGTAACTGGTAAGCAGAATGGTAGAGGAGCATATCTTAAGAAATCTGTTGAAGTTATTGAGTTGGCAAAGAAAAGAAAAACACTAGACAAAGTATTAGAAATTGAAATACCAGAAATGATTTATGAGGAATTATTAAAATATGCTAACTAATCAAATCTTAAATTTGTTAGGATTAATGGCTAGGGCAAGAAAAATAGTTACTGGTGAGTCAGTTATTGATGGTATAAGAAAGAGTAAAGTTTATTTTGTATTGATTGCTAGTGACGCTAGTGATAATACAAAGAAAATGTTAACTGATAAATGCAAATCTTATCATGTTGATTATAGAATACTGTTTAATTCAGATGAATTATCTAATGCGATTGGTAAGGAAAATCGTAAAGCTGTTGGAATTACTGATGTTGGATTTGCGAAGAAGTTAAAAGAAATTATAAAGGAGGGTGATTTGCATGGCGAATAAAGTCAATAAAAACAAAAAACCAATTAAAAAGAATAACAAGCGCAATGATAAATTGATTTCTAATATTCCCGTAAAGAATGTTAAGAAAGAAGAAGTTATTCAAGAAGGAAAAATCATTTACGAGGAAGGAATTACTGTAAATGAGTTGGCAGCAAAGATTGGGCAACCAATTGCTGCAGTTATTAAATTCTTGTTCTTGTTAGGAAAAATGGTAACTATGAATGCGAATTTGGATGATGAGACTGTTGAACTTATATGCTTAGAATATGGATTTGAATGTGAAAAGCATATTGAAGTATCTGAAATCGAGTTTGAAAATATCGAGATTATCGATAATCCAGATGATTTAGTGACTAGAGCTCCTGTTGTAACAATCATGGGGCATGTCGATCATGGAAAAACTACCTTACTTGATACAATTCGTAAATCAAGTGTAGTAGAAGGTGAGTTTGGTGGAATTACACAACATATCGGTGCTTATCAAGTGGATGTTAAGAATAATAAGGTTACATTCTTAGATACACCTGGTCATGAGGCATTTACACAAATGAGAATTCGTGGTGCACAAGTTACTGACATTGTAATTATTGTTGTTGCGGCTGATGATGGGGTTATGCCTCAAACAAGAGAAGCAATCGATCATGCTAAAGCTGCTGGAGTGCCAATTATTGTTGCTATCAATAAGATTGATAAACCTGGAGCTGATCCAGAAAAACTAAAATATGCACTTTCTGATTTAGGTTTAATGCCTGAGGAATGGGGTGGAGATACTGTATTTTGCAATATCTCGGCAAAGCAAAGAATTGGTATTGATGAATTGTTAGAAACGATTGTGGTTATTGCTGAAATGGCTGATCTTAAGGCAAATCCAAAACGTTATGCTTATGGAAGTGTTATAGAAGCAAAACTAGATAAAGGACGTGGACCTGTTGCGACATTGCTAGTAGAGAATGGAACGCTACGTGTTGGTGATCCAATTGTAGTAGGTGCATCATTTGGTAAAGTAAGACAAATGTTAAATGATAAAGGTAAAGAAATTAAGGAAGCTATTCCATCTACTCCAGTAGAAATTACTGGGTTAAATGAAGTGCCTGTTGCTGGTGATAAGTTTATGGCCTTTGAAACAGAAAAAGCAGCGCGAGCTATTGGTGAGCAAAGGCTTAAAAATAAACAAGAAAAAGATCGCCGTTCTGGAGCTGCACTATCATTAGACGATTTATATTCACAAATTTCGACTGGTGAAGTACAAGATTTAAATATTATCGTTAAGGCTGACGTTAATGGTACGGCTGAAGCTGTAAAGGCATCTTTAGAAAAAATTAAAGTAGATACTATTAGAGTCAATGTAATTAGGGCTTCAGTTGGGGCAATATCTGAATCTGATATACTTCTTGCTAGTGCTTCAAGTGCTTTAATCTATGGGTTTAATGTGCGTCCTGATGGGAATACTAGAAAAAAGGCAGAAGATGAAGGTGTAGAAATCAGACTTCATAATATCATTTATAAAATGGTTGAAGAAATTGAAGCAGCTTGTAAAGGAATGCTTGCTCCTGAGTTTAAAGAAGTTGTAATCGGACAAGCTGAAATTCGTCAAGTCATCAAAGTTAGCAAAGTTGGTAGTATTGCAGGAAGTTATGTAACAGAAGGACTACTTCGCAGAGATTGTCAAATTCGTTTAATTCGTGAAGGAATTGTAATTTATACTGGTCAATTAGGATCATTAAAGAGATTCCAAAACGATGCTAAAGAAGTTGCTACTGGATTCGAATGCGGTTTAACTATAGAAAACTATAACGATATCAAAGAAGGAGATATTGTTGAAGCGTTTGAAATGCAAGAAGTAAAGAGAGCGTAGGTGTTAGAAAATGGCTGTGAAAAGAGATAAAATGAATGCTATTATTCAACGTGAATTATCTGAAATTCTACAATTTGAAGTGAAGGATCCTAAAATTGGAATATGTACAATCACTGAAGTTGAAGTAACAAATGAGTTGTCTTATGCGAAAATTTATGTATCATTCTTAAATAAGAGTACAAACATAAAAGAGGCAATGAATGCTCTAGATAGATCTAAAGGTTATATTAGGACATTATTATCAAAAAGATTAACTACGTATAAGACACCAAACTTATTATTTGTATATGATACTAGTTTGGCCTATGGCAATCATATTAATGATATTTTGCAAGGAATTAATAAAGACAAAAAAAGCGATGATTAATCGCTTTTTTATTTGCTTAATTCAATCCATTTCGATATTATCAAAAATCTTGTCATTAAAAAATTCAGTTAATGGCATTTCTAGACTTTCACATATTTTTGCAATGGTAGCAAGTTTTGGATTTTTGCTTTGCCCATCTACAATTGACTGAAGTGTTGATTGTGTCAAACCACTCATCATAGCAAGTCTATTAATGCTGATATTATAGTCAAAACAAATGTTTAGGATTCTTTGAGCCATTGCTTCCTGTAGTTTCATAGTATCACATCCTATATGTAAATTATATATTAATAACTAAAAACACCATTAACGATGTATCGTTGACTTTTCAAAAGTGTTTTGCTAATATAAATATAAAGACGATATTCAAAAGGGGGAGAGCTTATGAAAACAATAAATAGAGTTGGTCGAGACGAAGCTCTCATCATATTTGAGCAGTTATTAGCACAAAATATAAACTATTTCAAACATTGGATTAATGAAATAGAGATTATGGTAGAGAATGGCAAGTGTAGAATAACTGATATACAAGGTTTAACTTATGACAGGGTTACTGAGAAGGAAATTTGTTTGAAACTAGTGCATCATATCTTTATGATTAGCAGATATGTTAATACTATTCAAGCGACTTTTAAGTATACTAATGTTATTGATAAGGAACCAATATTTTTGGACGACTATAAACGAGTGCTACGTCTAAGAATAGGATGGGATAGTGTAAGAGTTTGCAAAAAACAATTTTTTGGAATATCTGGGCATGATATAGTAGAAGAACTAACAATTATTAATCAAATACCGTGTGTAATAAAGGAATATATTGATGCTTTAATATTGAAAAATGGGAATAATAACTTGGAAAGAGTTTCAGTATTTGCTGTTAATATATTAGGCAATTTATCTGTTGAAGAGGCAATGCTACAGTTCATAATTGATAACAGTGACCTATTTTAGATTTTGTTTTCCTGATTTTTTTAGATAAAGAAAGCAATGTCATCGAAAAATATTGATTAATAGCTAATAATTGTCTATAATATAAACAATGCTAAGATAAAGATAAGTAAGTATTAAGAATACTTCAAGAGAGAAAACGGATGGTGCGAGTTTTCATGTTCTAAATACTGAAGCTACTTTGGAGCGCAAGTAATGATTGCCGTACTACTACGTTAGTGTAAATTGAGGCGCATACAAACATTGTATGAATTAGGATGGTACCGCGATATATGTCGTTCCTATTTAGGAATGACATTTTTTTATGGAGGAAAATATATGAAAAAATTAACTGGTAATCAAGTAAGAAGAATGTTTTTAGATTTTTTTGCTAGTAAAGGGCACTCAATTGAGCCGAGTGCATCATTAGTACCTGTAAATGATCCAACATTATTGTGGATTAATTCTGGTGTAGCGGCGATTAAAAAATATTTTGATGGTAGTGAAACACCTGCAAATCCACGTATTGTTAATGCGCAAAAATCATTGAGAACAAATGATATTGAGAATGTTGGAATTACTGCAAGACATCACACTTTTTTCGAGATGTTGGGTAACTTTTCAATTGGGGATTATTTTAAAAAAGAAGCAATAGAGTATGCTTGGGAGTTTTTAACTGATTCTAAGTGGTTAGCATTAGATAAAGATAAACTTTATATAACTGTTCATGATCAAGATGAGGAAGCATATAATCATTGGGTTAATGTAATTGGTATTGACCCAAGCCACATGTGTAAAACGCCTGGGAATTTTTGGGAAATTGGTGAAGGGCCATGTGGTCCAGATAGTGAAATATTCTATGATAGAGGTCCAAAATATGATCCGGAAAGTATTGGGACAAGATTGTTTCATGAAGAATTAGAAAACGATCGCTATACGGAAATATGGAATCTAGTGTTCTCACAATATAACTCACAACCCGGTGTAGATAGGAAAGACTATAAAGAATTGCCACAAAGAAATATTGATACTGGAATGGGATTTGAACGAATTGTCTCTATTATTCAGGAGTGTGATACAAATTACGAGACGGATCTATTTATGCCTATGATAAATGAAGTTGAAAAGATATCTAACTGCAAATATGAAGACAATCCAATGGCTTTTAAAGTTATTGCTGATCATATTAGAACTGTTACCTTCGCATTAGCAGATGGAGCATTATTTTCTAATGAGGGAAGAGGCTATGTATTGCGCCGAATTTTACGTCGCGCTGTACGCTATGGAAAAAAACTAGGAATTGAGAAATCATTCATGTACCAATTAGTACAAGTTGTTTCTGATATTATGTCTGATTATTATGACTATTTGCCAGAGAAAGTTGAATATGTTTCTAAATTAGTACGTATTGAAGAAGAAAAATTTCATCAAACTTTAGCAGATGGCGAAAAAATATTAATTCAGGTTATTAATAATACAAAAGACCAAGTGATTAGTGGTGAAGAGGCGTTTAAACTATATGACACATATGGATTCCCATATGAATTGACAGTAGAGATAGCTGCGGAGTACGATAAGGAAGTAGATGAAGATGGATTTAAGCAAGCGATGGAAGAGCAAAGAACTCGTGCAAGAAACTCACGTGAAGCCGGAGAATCTTTGAAATCACAAAAGATTGACTTAATGGAATTTTATCTGCCTTCAACATTTGATTATAATCCTACTTCTATTACTGCAAAAGTAATTGGGTGTTTTGTTGATGGTGTTAAATCAGATGTAATATCTAAAAATGGAGAAATCATATTAGATAAAACAATTTTCTACGCTGAGAGTGGTGGTCAAGCTTGTGATACAGGGATTGTACATAATAATGATTTTATTGGTAAAGTAGTCTCTGTAATAAAAGCTCCAAATAAACAACATCTTCATTCAATAGAAGTTAATAAAGGCAACTTAAAAGTTGGTGATGAAGTAGTACTTGAAATTGATTTTAAAAAACGTGTATTAACACAAAATAACCATACTGCAACTCATCTATTGCAAAAAGCATTAAAAGATGTGTTAGGATCTCATATTAACCAAGCTGGATCATATGTTGATGAAAATAGGCTACGCTTTGACTTTACTCACTTTGAGAAAATTACTTCAGAGCAAATTGATAGGATTGAAGAACTAGTTAATGAGAAAATATTTGAAGGATTAGATGTTAGCATAGAAAATATGTCAATTGAAAAAGCAAAAACTGCTGGTGCAATGGCATTATTTAGTGAGAAATATGGTGACATAGTAAGAGTAGTTACAGTTGGTGACTATTCTATGGAACTATGTGGTGGATGTCATGTATCTAATTCAAGTAATATTGGACTATTTAAAATAGAAGTTGAGGAGTCTATTGGTTCTGGTATCCGACGCATTGAGGCAGTTACTGGTAAACAAGCATACAATTCATTAAAATCAAATGAATCAACAATTAAGTCCATTTGTAGCACATTACGTATTCCTAATATTAATGAAGTGGAGAGTAAGGTGGAAGCATTTGCAAGTGAAATGACTGATTTAAAGAAAAGTATTGAAAAGTTAAATGGTAAAATATTAGATTTTGAAACGAAGGAATTATTGCAAGATAAAGAAATAATTAATGGGGTTAATTTCTTGTATGTTAATATTGCTGATTCAGATAACGATAGCGCTAAATCCTTAGTGTTTACATGTAAAGATCATTTAGGAAGTGGGATAGTAGTACTTGTTAACCAAGAAGTTAATAAAGTTAGCTATTTTGTTGGTGTTACATCTGACTTAGTTGCTAAAGGGTATAATGCTGGCAAGTTTATTAAACAAATTAATGAAGTAACAGCAGGACGCGGTGGCGGAAAACCAGATATTGCACAAGGTGGGACAACTGAGATTTCATTGATTCAAGATGCAATTGATACCATCAAGAAAGCAATATAGTAGATATTTTTATAAAAATAGTGTAGAATAATATTAGTGTAGAAAGAAGGGTAATATATGGGAAAAGATCTATCAAAGACTATGGTATTCACAACAGAAGATATTCGCAGAGAAATGATAAAAAATAATTTGCAAGTTGTTGTAAGTGCATTAGAAGAAAGAGGATATAATGCAGTTCATCAAGTAGCTGGATATTTGATTTCAAATGATCCTGCCTATATTTCAAGTCATAAAGGAGCACGTTCAATTATTCAACAAATCCCTCGAGATGAAATTATTGAGGAATTAGTTAAGTCTTACTTGGAGAAAAAGTAATAATGAAGAAAGCACTTGGTTTGGACCTTGGTTCAAAAACACTAGGAATTGCTATGAGTGATTCGCTTCGTATGATTGCTCATGGTGTTGAAACATTCCGTTTTACTGATAATCATTATTCCAAAGCATTAGCTAGAGTGTTGGAGTTAGTGGAAAAGGAACCAATAGATACTATTGTATTGGGGTTACCAAAACATATGAATGGTGATGTTGGTATTAGAGGAAATATTTCAATAAAGTTTAAAGAAGAGCTTGAGGAGAACTTGACACAAGATATAAAAGTTATATTAAGTGATGAGAGAATGACAACAAAAA
Source organism: Coprobacillaceae bacterium (assembly GCA_031555175.1). Lineage (GTDB taxonomy): Bacteria > Bacillota_I > Bacilli_A > Erysipelotrichales > Coprobacillaceae > JAVBUP01. The sequence goes on along the minus strand of JAVBUP010000016.1, from coordinate 43,383 downwards.
TTGCTGAACAATCACTTATTTTTCAAGATGTTTCGCGAAAGAAACGTAAACAAGTTGTTGATAAAATGGCGGCTGTTGTCATATTACAAAATTATTTAGATTTTAATAAATAGGAGATCAAAATGGAAGAAAACAAAATTATAGTTATTGATGATAATGGAAATGAAATTGAATACACAATTTTATTTACATTTGAAAGTCCAGAGTTAAATAAATCATTTGTCTTATATTATGATGAAGAAGCTGATGGTGAAGTATTTGCCTCTAGTTATGATGCTGAGGGTAAACTTGCTCAACTTGAAGAAGAAGAGTGGCCAATTGTTGAAGAAGTATTCAATAGTTTTGTATCACAAGAAGAACATCATGAACATCATCATGATCATGGCGATGGATGCTGTTGCGGTGATGATGAAGAGTGTGGTTGTAATCATGAACATGGTGAAGACCATGAATGCCATTGTGGACATAAACATTAATTAATGCTCGAATGAGCATTTTTGTTTTTTGATAGTTATATATGATACTTTGTAGAAAAAACTCTCATTTAATGGTAGAATATAGAAGAGATTTTGGAGGGTAATTATGAAAAATATTAGAGAAAGACTGCGAAAGTTTATACTACCAATTATTAGTAATAAGATTGCTATAATATCCTTTACAATTGTTGTGGTTGCTATATCGCTAATAAGCTACTATAATTCACAACTTGGATCTGTAAGCAACAAGGATGAGACTATAGTATTTGAAATAAAAAGTGGCGAAAGCTTTGATAGTGTTTTGAGTGACTTAAAAGCAAATGGACTTATTAAAAATGAAATGATTGCAAAAATATATGCAAGGTTAAATGGACTTACTGAGGTCCAAGCAAATAGTTATATTCTCAATTCTAATATGGGTGTTAAAGAAATACTTAATGTGATACATTCAGGTAATTTTGATTATTTGGCAAAACTTTCAATTACTTTTCAAGAAGGACTAAATATTAAGGAAGTTGCCAAACGTTTAGCAGAAAAGACAATTTATTCAGATGATGAAATAATTGCTTACTGGGCTAATAAAACTTATTTAAATTCTTTAATCGATGATTATTGGTTTTTAGACAATTCAATATTAGGAACTGAAATAAAGTTTCCTTTGGAAGGATATCTATATCCAAATACATATATATTTTCTTCTGATAGCTTAGCAATCGATGTCTACACTAGAGCTATGCTAAATGAAATGAATGAGCAATTGTCGCCACTAAAGGACGCCATTCAAGCGACTGGAATGACAGTTCATGAATTTTTAGCGTTTACTTCAGTTGTTGAGCAAGAGGGTCTACATGAGCAAGATAAAAAGATGATTGCTGGTGTTTTGTATAATCGTATTGCTAATAATATGCCTTTTCAATGCGATGTAACAGTGTTTTATGTCCTTGGAAAAAATGAATTCAATAACTATCTATCTGATGTAAAAATTGATGATAAGTATAATACTTATAAGTATCTAGGTGCTCCAATTGGTCCTATTAGTAATGTTTCAATTGTTACAATGGATGCTGTACTTAATTATACTAGAAATGATTATTTATATTTTTTTGCTAAGCAATATACAGGTGAGATTATTTTCACTAAAACATTATCGGAGCATGAGAAAGTGGCGAAAGAGAATGCGTGGAGATAGTATGTTTGATATATCAAAATTAGAAGACTATGCATCCATAAATAGTATTCCAATTATGCAGAAAGAGGGCATTGAGTTTTTAATAAGTAAACTAAATGAGAGTAGTGCGAAATCTTTACTTGAGATTGGCTCAGCCATCGGCTATTCTGCAATTATGTTGGCTGATAATGTACCTGGTTTAAAAGTAGAAACAATTGAACTGGATGATGGTCGTTACTGTGAAGCAGTCAAAAATATAACTGAAGCTGGTCTTGGGGATAGAGTTATTATCCATGCTGATGATGCGTTGCTTTTAGACACAAATAATCTAGTACTGGGTGAATATGATGTACTATTTATTGATGCTGCTAAAGCTCAGTATCAAAGATTTTTAGAGAAGTACGAGCCATTTATCAAAGAAGATGGTTATATAGTGGTAGATAATCTTGATTTTCATGGCATGATTTTTGATATTGATAATATTAAAAATCGTAATACAAAACAGTTGGTTAAGAAGATCAAAAGATTTAAAGATTGGTTAGAAAATAATCCAGCATATGAAACTAAATATTATAATATTGGTGATGGAATAGTAATAAGTAAGAGGGTGAAATAGTGGCGAAAATAGTATTGTTATTGGATGATGAAACTAGAATTGATGATTATTTAGCACTTGGTATATCAACTTTTTTAGTTGGATCAAGTGATTTTTCTAGTCAAATTATTGAGAATACAAATTTAGACACTATTGCTAATTTAGCAACAAAGTATGAGATTTTTGTATCAGTTAATAACCTTTATCACGAGTCATTCTTAGCTGAACTTGAAAATTACTTATTAAAGTTATCTCAAATTGGGATTAAAGGTATTTTATTTCAAGACTTTGCGATTTTGCAGATATGTCAAAATAATAATATTAATTTTGATTTAATCTATGATCCTGAAACTCTAAATACCAATTATGCTACTATGAATTATTTAGCAGAACAAGGTATTAATGGGTTTATGGTGTCTCGTGAAATCAATATAGAAGAAATGATAACAATTAGGAATAATACTAAAGCACTATTAATGACTCAAATACATGGTGTAAGTTATGTGACTCAGTCTAATAGGCATCTAGTAACTAACTATTTTGATGAAGAAGGGCTATCTATTGATACAAGTTATGAGGCAGGACTGACTATTCACGCTGCTAATGTTAATTCAAGAAATCATATTTATGAAGATAAATTTGGTACCAAAGTAATGACTACAGAAGTACTGAATACTCTAGATAGAATTGATGATTTTAAGGATTTTGATTTATTGTATATAAACACAATGTATTTGAGACATGATTATATAGTTTCAGTTGTTTTAGCGTATATGAATTTACTTAACAATTTGCCAGCTAATATTTCATTTAAGGAAGATGATATTACTTACACCCATGGTTTTTTAAACGACTCTACTGTTTATACGATTGAAAATGTGAGAAAGCGTGAAAATAATGGAAATAAGTAAGTTAATTAATGGAAAAAGAGTTATTGTAAAAAAACCAGAATTATTAGCCCCAGCAGGTAATTTAGAAAAACTAAAGGTAGCTATTCAATATGGCGCTGATGCAGTATTTGTTGGTGGTAAAGAATTTTCATTGCGTTCTAGCGCCTCTAACTTTTCTATTTCTGACATAGAAGAGGCAGTTAAATTCGCTAATCAGTATGGAGCTAAAATACATGTAACCACTAATATTATTTTTCATAATGAAAATATTAACGGTTTAGATAAATACTTAATTAAACTTGACGAACTTGGAGTAACAGCTGTAATAGCAGCTGATCCATATGTCATAAAAATCGCTAATGAGTTGGATCTAAATCTAGAAGTTCATTTAAGCACGCAGATGTCGACTACTAATTCATTTGCAGTTAACTATTGGGCTTCAAAAGGAGTTAAGAGAGTTGTATTAGCTAGAGAAGTTGGATATGAAGATTTAAAAATCATTAAGGAAAAATCCATGGTTGAAATTGAAGTGTTTGTGCATGGAGCTATGTGCATTGCCAATTCTGGTAGATGTATGCTATCTAACTACTATTCTCATCGCGATGCTAATCGTGGGGGATGTAGTCAAAGTTGTCGTTGGTTCTATGATATATATAGTGATTCACATCTGTTAAATGATAAGAATAATCCATTCATGATGAGTAGCAAAGATTTAGCTTTAATCAATGAAATACCATCCTTGATTGAGTTGGGCATTGATTCATTTAAAATTGAAGGGAGAATGAAATCTATTCACTATATTGCTACTGTGATTTCTACATACCGTAAATTAATAGATGCTTACTGCGCTAACCCAGATAATTTTATAATGAATTCTTGGTATGAAGAGGAACTAAGCAAAGCGGCTAATCGAGCTTTTGGAACTGGATTCTATTATGGAAAACCAAATAACACTTTGCAAATCTACAAAGTAAGAGATGAGCATCCAACTCAAGATTTCGTATTACGTGTTTTATCATATGATAAAGAAACGAAATTAGCTAAAATTGAGGAGCGAAATTATTTTACAGTAGGGCAAACTGTTGAATTCTTTAGCCCTAAGCAAGATAATTTTTCACAAGTAATTACTGAATTATATGATGAATTTATGAATCCTATAGATGTGGCTAGACATCCAATGCAAATCCTATTTTTAAGAGTTGACCAAGATGTGTTTGAAAATGATATGGCAAGGAAAATGAAAGGGGAATAATTATGAAGAAAGCTATTGTTATTGGTATTGCTGGCGGAAGCGCCTCTGGTAAAACTTCTATTTCACAAAAAGTGTTTGACAATTTTAAAGATTATAAGTCGGTAGTTGTTGTGAGACAGGATGACTATTATAAAGATCAAACAGATAAGCCAATGGAGGAGAGAGTTAAGAATAACTATGATCACCCATTTGCATTTGATACTGACTTACTAGTTGAAGATATTAAAGCTTTAAAAGCTGGCGTGACAATTCAAAAACCACTTTATGATTTTACTGAGCACAACAGAAGTAAAGATGTCGAAGTAATTGAGCCGTGTGATGTTATTCTTTTAGAAGGAATATTTGTTCTGAATGAAGAATCTGTAAGAACATTGTGTGATATAAAAATATTTGTTGATACTGATGCAGATATAAGATTTATTCGCCGTATGGTTAGAGATATTAATGAAAGAGGGCGCAGTGTTGATTCTGTAGTCAATCAGTATATGAATACTGTTCGTCCTATGCACGAACAATTTATAGAACCTAGTAAGAGATATGCGGATATAATTATTCCTGAGGGAGGAAGTAATAGCGTTGCTATTGATTTATTAATTACGAAAATTGCTTCCATTATAAGCTGATTTATGATATATTAAACAACGAGGTGATTAAGCATGGATTATGAAAAAGTATTGCTTACGAATGAAGGTATACAGAAGTTAAAGGCTGAAAGAGATCAGCTTGTAAATATTGAGAGACCAAAAGTTATTGAAGAGTTACAATTAGCTCGTTCACAAGGGGACTTGTCAGAAAATGCTGATTATGACGCAGCGCGTGAAAGACAAGCGCATGTTGAATCACGCATTAAAGAAATTGATGAGATGCTTGCTAATGCACAAATTATTGATGATGCATTGGATACTGATGTAGTAAGAGCTGGGAGCACAGTTACAGTTGCAGATTTATCAGAAGAAGATGCTGATGAGACTGCTGATTATACGATTGTTGGGTCATTTGAAACAGATCCGACTAATCATAAAATCTCTAATGAATCTCCATTAGCTAAAGCAATAATTGGGCACCGTGTTGGAGAAGAAGTTACTGTACAAGTAGAAAATCCTTACAGGGTGCGTATTGAAGCAATAAAATAATGAGATGCTATCTTCTTGAAGATAGCCTTTTTATCTATACAGCATATATTGTAATGAAGGAGTTGATTTTATGGCCTATTTAGATTATGTAGCAACAACACCATTAAATAAAGAGGTGCTAGAAGCATATACTAGTTTACTAAAAGATAAATTTGCTAACCCGGATTCTATTCACAGTTTAGGTATCGAAGTTGAACAGTTACAAGAGAAATCACGCAAATTGATAGCAGAAATGTTACATGTTGAATCAACTGAGATTATTTTCACTTCAGGTGCAAGCGAAGCTAACAATCTTGCACTAAAGGGAGTTGCATTGCAGTATCAAAGTAGAGGAAAGCATATTATTACTACCAAGGTTGAGCATTCATCAGTGTATGAAACTTGTGTACAATTACATGAGAAATTTGGCTTTGATGTAGATTACTTGGATGTGAATGAATATGGAGTAGTAGATATTTCCCAATTGCAAGATTTGATTCGTCCTGATACTATTTTAGTATCAATAATGATGGTTAACAATGAGATTGGTAGTATAAATCCACTTGATGAAATAAAGCGACTACTGAAAAAATACCCAAATATAAAACTACACGTTGACATGGTTCAAGCGCTTGGTAAAATTGAAATAAATCTAGATGATGTTGATTTAGCTAGTTTTTCAGCTCATAAAATATACGGTTTAAAAGGTAGTGGAGTTTTGATGAAAAAGAAGCATATCCAAGTATGTCCGCTAATCAGTGGTGGTCAACAAGAAAACGGTCTTCGCGCTGGGACAAGTAATGCTTGCACGAATATTGTATTTGCCAAAACATTGCGTTTAGCGCTAGAGAATAGAGAACAAAAATATAATTATGTTAAAGATATAAACAATAAAATTAGAAAAGTATTGATGAAATATCCTTTTATAGTAATCAATAGTAACCCGCAATATTGTAGTCCATTTATCTTGAATTTTTCAGTTGTTGGATATAAACCTGAGGTCGTGTTGAGGGTGTTTGAAAAGCATGATGTATATGTTTCCACTAAATCAGCTTGTAGCTCAAAGAAAAATGATATTTCCAGAACTTTACAAGCCATGAATTTAAGTGCTGAAATTGGAAGTAGTGCAATTAGAATTAGTTTTTCACATTTAACAGATGCTGATGATATTTATAAGTTTTCAAAAGCTTTAGATGAAGCTGTTGAAACGATTAAAAGGGGATAAAGATGGAATATAATCATATATTGGTGCGCTTTGGTGAGCTAACTACAAAAGGTAAAAATAGAAAAGTATTTATAAATAAGTTATATCAAAATACTAAAATGCAGTTAAAGAATTTTAAAAATCTTACGTTTGAAAAGGAATATGATCGTATGTATATATTATTAAACGGTCATGATTATCAAGAAGTATGCAAGAGACTAAAAACAGTTTTTGGTATTCATTCATTTTCTTTAGCAGCAAAGGTTCCAACAGAAATGGAAGCAATTTGTACTGCTGCTTTACATATTGCGAAAAGCTCAGCTGCTAAGACTTTTAAAATAGAATCGAAACGAAACTTTAAAGAATTTCCTTTGCAATCGATGGATATTAATCGAGCTGTTGCTAGCATAATATTGAAAAATATTGAGATTAACGTTGATGTTCATAATCCTGAATTGCGTATAAAAATAGAAATAAGAAAAGAATTTTCGTACATTATGAATGATTTGATTTATGGTGCAGGCGGATATCCAGTTGGAGTTGGTGGACGAGCTTTAGTAATGCTATCTGGCGGTATTGATTCACCTGTCGCTAGTTACTTAACGCTAAAAAGAGGTATAGCGATTGATTTTATTCATTTTGCATCTCCTCCTTATACATCACCAAAAGCTCGTCAAAAAGTAATTGATTTAGCTACTAAAATTTCGGAATATGCTGGACCGATTCGTTTGCATATTATCCCATTTACGGATTTGCAACTTGAAATCTATAAACATAGTGATGAGAGCTATGCAATGACTGTTATGCGCCGTATGATGTATAGAATAGCAGGACGAGTAGCTCAAAATTATAATTGCTTAGCACTTGCTAATGGTGAAAGTATTGGTCAAGTTGCATCACAAACTTTAGATTCAATGAATGTCATTCATCGAGTTGTTTCATTGCCAATAATACAACCGGTAGCTTGCATGGATAAACTTGAAATTATAGAATTGGCTAGAAAAATTGATACTTATGATTTATCAATTCTTCCTTTTGAAGATTGTTGCACTATATTTACTCCTAAAAACCCAGCTACAAAGCCTAATTTAGAAAGAACTGTTTCATATGAGACTAATTTTGATTATATTAAATATATTGATGAATGCGTTGGCAATGATGAAGTTGTATGGTGTGATTATAGTAAAGCAAGTGATTTAGATATTTTTTAAAAGGGCTAAACCCTTTTTGTTTTTAATCGACAACTGTCAAAAAAAGTGTATAATAATTTGTGGAGGTGAGTTGATGAAGAAGATAAGAAAGTGGTTATCGTATTGGTTAGTTATAATGATAGCCTTAGTTTCATGGGTATATTTTGAAAATAATACTCTTAAAGTGACTTATTATGAAGTTGCTTCAAATAAAGTGCCTACAGCTTTTGATGGCTTTAAAATCATTCAACTTACCGATCTTCAAGGTAAGCAATACGGTAATGGGTCACGCAGCTTAGTTAAGAAAATAAAAGATGAAAATCCTGATATTATAGTATTTACTGGTGATATGCTTGATTCATCTAGCAAAAATGGTGATGTCATAGTTGATTTGGTTGAATCATTGATAAATGATTATCCAATATATTATATTTCCGGGAATCATGAACAAATCATTCATCTTAATGAAAACAATAAATGGATTGATTTGTATGAAAGCAAACTACGGGAAATTGGTGTTATATTTGTGGATAATGATACAACATATATAGAGAAAGAGGGAAGAAAGATTAAATTATCAGGAGTGAAACTTGATTTATTATACTATTCTTCTGATACTGTTTTAGAAGAGCATGATTATGATTTCACTGCTGAAATGATAGACGAAAAAATTGGGCAAAGTGAGTATGAGTACTTTAATATTATGCTTGCCCATACTCCACGTTATTTTTCATCTTATTCAATGTGGGGGGCAGATTTGATTTTAGCTGGCCATATGCATGGTGGGATGATTAGGATCCCTGGCGTCGGTGGAGTATTCTCACCTAGTAATGAATATTTTCCAGAATTTGATTATGGAGTATACCAGGATGATAGTGGATCAACGATGATTGTATCCGGCGGGTTGGGAAACAGCCCTAAAGGTTTTAGATTACTAAATCGTCCCGAAATTGTCTCTATTTCTTTAAAAGTAGTATAGAATATTATAAAAAAATAATGTATAATCAAGGCGAGGTGTAAATATGGCAACAAAAAGAGAAAAAAGAGAAAGAGTAAAACCTGAAAAACAGGATAATGCTCCAAAGAAGTTTTATCAAAAAGAATCATTTTTATGGTATATGGCATTTATATCAATGCTATTGACATTCTTTTTAATGTACAAGGATGAAATTTTCCCACAAACAGGTTATATTATTTCGCTAATTAACTTATTGTAATGAATGCTAAATATTGGGTAAATAAATTAGAGTTAGAGCCCCATCCTGAAGGTGGATATTTCAAACAAACGCATATTTCTGAATATGAAATACCTAATATAAATGGCGATGTTCGATCTGCTATAACTAGTATATATTTTCTTTTAGAGATGGGTGATTACTCTGCATTTCATCGAATTGCTTCTGATGAAGTGTGGAATTATCATTTTGGCGATCCTATAGACGTGTATGAGATTACTAAAAATAAAGAATTAATTAAATATCGCTTAGGTTCTGATATTGAAAATGGGGAAGTTTTTCAATGTACAATTAGTAGCGGTTCTATATTTGCATCATGTTGTGAAAAAGGATATGGAATAGTTGGTTGTACTGTAGCTCCTGGGTTTGATTATCAAGATTTTAAACTATTTACATATGAAGATTTAATTCATGATTATTCTGAATATGAAGAATTAATTGCAAAGTTAGCTTATCGACCAAAGTAGTTGATAAGTTTTTTTGATTCATAAATATTTTTTAAACTCATAGATTATTATGAGGTGATATTATGGGTGATATGGAAGAAGTTAAAAGGAGAATTCAAAAACGAAAGTATAAAAAAAGAGTAATAGACGATGATAATTATTATTCTGAGCAAAAAAGTGATGGTGGTGTATTTAATAAACTATACAAAAGAGCTATTCGCTTTATGGTTTTAGTGGTTTTGATATTGGGCTTTTTGACATTTGTTAAGTTGAATCCAAAAAATGAGTTTGTACGTTCAGTATTCAATGATAATTTTGATTTCTCTAGCATGAATGAATATATTGATAATACTATTGGTTCAATTATCCCATTTTTTAACCTAGATAATATTTTGAGTGTAAGTGCCGATAATAAGTATGAGTTAATTGATGGTAATTATTTTAGAAATGATAGCTCTAATGTTGTTAATATTTCAAGTGGAGTAGTTACTGAAGTTGGTTCAAATGAACTAATTGGTGATTTTGTGAAAGTTACACAAGATAATGGGATAGTAGTGACTTATGGTAAGCTAGTAGATATTGATGTTAGCTTATATGATCGCCTAAAGGCTAAAGAAATAATTGGTAAATTTGATCAAAAAGTTTTTTTAGTATTTGAAAAAGATGCCGTAGAGATTAGCTATGAAGATGCTATTAAAGATTAAATTACACCCGACTACAATAGTATATTTTGGATTATCGTTACTTAGTGGTCATTTTAAGCAGTTTCTGTTCATTTTCTTTATTGTTTTATTTCATGAAGCATTTCATACTATCACAGCTTTAATTTACAAATTTGATGTTAAAAAGATAATGGTAATGCCTTTTGGGGCATTTGTAGAAATTGGTGATTTTGGGCATCATCGAGTTTTAGACGAGCTAATTGTCGTAATAATGGGTTTATTCAGTCATGTAGTGATGACAATATTATTTTACTTGTCTATTAAATGTCAAATACTTAGCAACCATTCATATCAGTTTTGTATGTCTGTAAACTTAGCTGTTTTCTACTTAAATTTATTGCCAATTTGGCCATTGGATGGAGCGAAAATATTACATTTACTATTTTCATATATACTATCATACAAGAAATGTATATTTTTGGTCAGTCTAACAAGTATCATTTTCTTTAGCCTTTTTGTAGCATATAATGGATTTCAAGTAAATGGCTATATAATATACTGCTACTTAATATTTCAAATTTATCAGTTTTATATGAATATGGAATATATGTATTTCAATTTCTTATTTACTAGACGTAACAAAAATGAGTATTTTAAGAAAAAATTTCATCAAAACAATGAGTTCCATCGCCCTTATGATAATATATATTTGTATAACAAGAGAATATATAGCGAAAAGGAGTTTATAAAAAAGGAATTGAAACTTTAAATATGCGCAAAAAAGCGCTTTTTATTTTGTGAATTATCTTGACTTAATCAAGACAAAGTGATAACATATCAATGTTGTAGGCCTCTAGCTACAACCGCACATATAAGGTTTTCAAAGCATATGCTACCTGACTTGGCGAGTCTGAGAAATTATTATATAGGAGGTGCAAGAATGTACGCAATTATTGAAACTGGTGGAAAGCAATTAAAAGTAGCCGTTGGTGAAGCAATTTACGTAGAAAAATTAGATGTTGAAGAAGGTAGTTCTTATACATTTGATAGAGTTTTACTTGTTGGTGGAACTACTACTAAAGTTGGAGATCCATACGTAGCTAATGCAACTGTTTCTGCAAAAGTTGAAAAGCATGGTAAGGAAAAGAAAGTGATTGTTTATAAATATAAACCTAAAAAGGATTATCATAAAAAACAAGGTCATAGACAGCCATATACTAAATTAGTAATCGAAGCTATTAACGCTTAGTTATGATAAAAGTTAACGTCTCATATGTAGACGAAGAATTAATTAGTGAACTCAGTATAACTGGGCATGCTAATTCTGCTGAACACGGTCGTGACTTGGTTTGTGCAGCTGTTAGTTCTATAGCGATTGGTGGCTTAAATGCTATTGCTAAAGCAACTGATAACAATGCTGAACTTCAATTCAATTACCATGTATCAGAAGGAAATGTAAAAGTCAAAATCAACGATTTAGATAATTTGAAAGTGCAATGGATACTAGAGACAATGCTCATTCAATTAGAAACAATCGCACAAGATTATCAACAATATATCAAGATAAACTATTAGGAGGTGTATCAAAATGATGTTTCGTTTAGATCTTCAGTTATTCGCATCTAAAAAGGGAGTTGGTTCTACTAAGAACGGTCGTGACTCTCATTCAAAAAGATTAGGATCAAAAAAATCTGATGGGCAATTCGCAACAGCAGGTTCTATCATTTATAGACAACGTGGAACAAAAATTCACCCTGGTACAAACGTAGGTAAAGGCGGAGACGATACTTTATTTGCTAAAGTTACAGGTACTGTTAAATATGAAAGATTAGGAAAAGACAAAACTAAAGTTTCTGTTTATCCAAACTAATGAAAATAATCCCACATGGGATTTTTTTTGTGAAACTATTATTAGTATTAATAATGTGATCGGAGACACTATATGAAAGTAATATCTATTAGACAGCCATGGGCTACATTAATTGCTGAAGGATACAAAGAATATGAGTTTAGAAGTTGGGCTACAAAATACCGTGGGCCGATACTAATACATGCAAGTAAAACTGTTGAAAAAGAAAACTTGGCAAGATTTGAACATTTAGGACTAGAGTATCCAACTGGGAAAATAATAGCTGTTGGTCATTTAGTGGATTGTATCAAAATGTCTAGGCAATTTGAAATTGAGCTAATAGAATTAAACGTATGCGTTTATGGAGCTGTTAATAATCGTGAAGGCTATGCCTTTAAAATGCATAACATTAAAAAATTAGAAGCATATATGGATGTAAATGGTCAACTTGGAATTTGGAATTTTTTTGAGAAATAGGATTACATGTCATATTTATATAACTAAGTAAGATAGTATTTATACTGAATTTTAGAATATATGCTATAATAAAAAGGAAGTAGGTGAGATAATGTTATTTATCGATAAAGTAAAAATATTTGTTCAAGCTGGTAAAGGTGGAGATGGAACTGTTGCTTTTCGTCGTGAAGCACATGTCCCATTTGGTGGACCAGCCGGTGGTGATGGAGGTAACGGAGGTAGTATTGTATTTGAGGCTACAACTCATTTGTCTACATTATTAGATTTGAGATATAATCGCCAATACATTGCTAGAAATGGTGAGAATGGAATGGCGAAAAAGATGCATGGAGCATCAGCCGAAGACTTAGTTGTTAAAGTACCAATTGGAACAATTGTTACTGATGAAAAAACTGGAAAAGTTCTAGCTGATTTAACTGTTGATAACCAACGTGCCGTTATTTGTAAGGCTGGGCGTGGAGGACGTGGTAATGCTCGCTTCGCGACAAGTAGAAACCCTGCACCTGAAATCTGTGAACGAGGAGAACTTGGTGAGGCATATGATATAGTTGTGGAATTGAAGCTCTTAGCCGATGCCGGTCTTGTAGGGTTCCCATCTGTAGGGAAGTCAACTTTGTTATCTATTGTAAGCCGTGCTAAGCCAGAAATCGCTGATTACCACTTTACGACAATTGTGCCAAACTTAGGAGTTGTACAGTCTAAAGATGGTCGCTCATTCGTATTAGCGGATTTGCCAGGATTAATTGAAGGTGCAAGTCAAGGAAAAGGATTAGGTCATCAATTCTTGCGTCATATCGAACGTTGTAGAGTAATTGTACATGTAGTAGATATGGGAAGTGCTGAGGGTCGAGATCCTTTTGAAGACTATCAAATTATTAATAAAGAGCTTGAGGATTATAAATATCGTTTATTGGAGAGACCACAGGTTGTAATAGCTAATAAAATGGATCTGCCTGATGCCGAAGGTAACTTAAGAAAATTTAGAGAACAAGTTGGACCAGATGTTGAGATTTTCCCAATGACTGCGTATACTACTGACGGAATTGATGCTGTATTATATAGAGTCGCAGATTTATTAGAACAAACTGCATCTTTCTCGATGTTTGATGAAGAAGAAGTGGAAGAGAATGTCATTTATACATTTGAACCAAATAATAAAAATAAATTTGAAATTAGAAATGAAGGAAATGGTGTTTGGTCTATTACTGGTGAAAGATTAGAACGTATGGTTGAAATGACTAGTTTTACGAGTGATGATTCAGTTAATCGTTTTGCCAAGAAAATGCGTGAAATGGGGATTGATGATGCACTTAGGGAACGAGGAGTTCAAGATGGTGACACAATTAAGATTTTAGATATAGAATTTGAATTTATGAATTAACAAGCCCAAACTTTCTACATATTATGGTTATGAGGTGAAGTTATGATTATAAGAGTAATTCAGAATCAAGAGACTTTACAAGATATAGCTATTGAATATAATGTTAGTGTTGAAAGCATTATGGCGGTTAATGGAATTATTAATGATCTACTTGTATCGCCAGGGCTAGCTCTGAGAATAAAGACAGATTATGGAAGTATCTATGAAAGCTGGTGTAAAAATGACGGTGAATGAATATATTGATTATTTAGTTGAATGGTTGAAAGAGCAAGTTGAGAAAACTCATTCCAAGGGTTTGATACTTGGTGTCTCTGGTGGAATTGATTCAGCAGTAGTTGCTTATTTAGTTAAGAGAGCTTGTCCAAACAATTCTTTGGGAGTTATAATGCCTTGCCATTCTGATAGAATTGACGAAATGCATGCCTTGGAAATTATAAATGACTCAGGACTAGCGTATACAACACTTATACTTGATGATGCGTTTGATACATTAATAGAAGCAATAGAGGATTTAAATATATCTTTTAATGATAATGGCTGGAAAATGGCACGTGGAAATACAAAAGCAAGGCTTAGAATGACTTCGTTATATGCACTTGCTCAAAACTATGGGTATTTAGTAGTTGGCACTGACAATGCTGACGAATGGGCTACTGGCTACTTTACTAAATTTGGTGATGGTGGTGTTGATATTGTCCCATTAATAAATCTTGTAAAATGCCAAGTTAGAGAAATGGCACATATCCTTGGTGTTCCTAGTAGTATCATTAATAAAGAGCCAGCAGCTGGTTTATATGGTACGCAAACTGATGAACAAGAACTTGGTTTATCATATGAGCAAATTGATAAGTATTTACTTGGTCAAGGTGTTGAGCAAAGTACTATAGAGCGCATGGAAGTATTAATGTCGCGAAGTGCTCATAAGAGAACTATCGCTCCAGCTCCTGAAATCCTATTTAATAAAAATATTAGGCGTTAAAAGTTGTTGAAAAACGACTTTTTTTGTATAGTTAAAGTATAATAGTATTATTAACAATGATTATGAGGAGAAGAATATGAAAAAAATTGGTATATCAGCTTTTGATGCAGTTAGAGATGATAGTTTATTCGAAGGTAGAAAAAGGGTTTGCTTAAGCAAGGAATATATTGATGCTATAGTGGAAAATGGTGATGTTCCGCTAGTACTTCCTATCGTAAATGATAATAATATAATTTTAGAACAAGTTAAAAGCATAGATGCATTGATATTATCTGGTGGAGGGGATATTAATCCTACTTTATATAGAAAAGATAATCTTGATAGTATATCAATAGATGATCTTAGGGATGCATATGAGCTGAAATTACTAGAATGTGCATTGAAACTTAATAAGCCAATACTTGGGATATGTAGAGGTTTACAAATGATTAATGTATATTTTAATGGAACACTTTTGCAACATATTGATAATCACAATCAAAACTTCACTCCAGATTTGGGGGCGCATGAAATTAAAGTTCGTGGTGAAAGTTGGTTAGAGGAATGTCTTGGGAAGGAAATTAGAGTTAATAGTTTCCACCATCAAGTGATTGATATGCTTGGAGATGATATTATTGTGGATGCAATTTCTAATGATGGATATATTGAGGCTATTTCTATTCCAGAAAAGCACGTATACGCTGTGCAATTCCATCCTGAAATGATGTTCAAAAAAGACATTTGTTTTCATAAAATGTTCACTATTTTCTATAAATAGAGTCATATTTAGTGTATAATGGAACACAAGGAGTGATTCTATGTATAGTTATATAAAAGGGTGTCTAACAGAGATTAATTTTGATCATATAGTATTAGAAAATTGTGGTATTGGATATCAAATATATGTTGCTAATCCATTTGATTATGCAATTAATCAAGACTATGTAATCTATACGCATCAAAATATTCGCGATGATGCTCATCTTTTGTTTGGTTTTAAAACGAGAGATGAAAAAAACTTATTTATGAAACTTATATCTGTTAAAGGTATTGGTCCAAAAACAGCTGTTGGAATACTAGCTACTGCTAGTGTAGACGGTGTTATTGGCGCGATAGATGATGAGAATGTTGCTTACCTTAAAAAAATACCTGGTATTGGTCCTAAAGCAGCACAACAGATTATCCTTGATTTAAAAGGAAAATTAGCTCAAAAAATGGTTTCTAACAATAACAATTTAGAAGAAGCAATTGCAGTATTAAAAGCACTAGGCTATAAGAGTAGTGAAATAAGTATTGTGGAAAAAAAATTATCTATTGAGAGAATGGATACTAATGATTATGTAAAGAAAGCATTAAGTTTATTAATGAAGTAGGGGAAACTATGGATAAAAGAAATGAACTTATTAATGGAAATATTGAAGATGAAGAAGAGAGTGGAGTGAGACCTCTTTCTTTTGATGAATATGTCGGACAAGATGAACTTAAGTCAAATTTAAAAGTTTTTGTTGGAGCAGCTAAACTAAGAAACGAAACGTTGGATCATGTGTTATTGTATGGTCCTCCTGGTTTGGGTAAAACAACAATGTCAATGATATTGGCGAATGAAATGCATACAAATATTAAGATAATTACTGGACCATCAATTGAGCGAACTGGTGATTTAGCTGCAATATTATCATCATTAGAGCCAGGTGATGTCCTGTTTATAGATGAAATACATCGCTTGCCTCGTGTTGTTGAGGAGGTGTTATATCCAGCTATGGAAGATTTTTGTATTGATGTTGTAATTGGAAAAGACGCAGGAACTAGGTCAGTTAGAATTGATTTACCTCCATTCACTTTAGTTGGTGCTACTACTAGAGCTGGAGATTTATCTGCACCATTACGTGATCGTTTTGGGATAATTTCTAAACTTGAGTATTATACGATAGAAGAGTTATCACGAATTATCAAAAGAACATCACGTGTTTATGGTTATGAAATTGATGAAGCGGCTTGTTTAGAACTAGCACATCGCTCGCGCGGAACCCCCCGTATTGCAAATCGTTTATTTAGAAGAGTTCGCGATTTTGCACAAGTCGAGGGACATGATATTATAAATGAAGAATTAACAAAATGGTCATTGGAAAGATTGAAAGTGGATAGTTTGGGGCTTGATGATGTTGATCATAAGTATTTATTAGGAATTATTGATCGCTTTAATGGCGGTCCTGTTGGTGTAGAGGCTATTGCTGCTTCAATTGGTGAAGAAGCTCAAACATTAGAAGATGTCTATGAACCATACCTATTGCAAATCGGATTGATTAAGCGTACTTCCCGTGGGCGTACTGTAACTGCTAAAGCGTATGAGCATCTGAAAATACCGTTTTTAAATCTTGAATAGAAAGTTGGTGACAAAGTGCAAAGATATTTTATTAGTAATTTACAAGTTGAGAATGATGAGATTCTAATTAATGATAATGATTTACATCATATGCTTCATGTTCTACGCATGAAAAATAATGATTATTTTGAGTGCGTAGATGAGAATGGTATAATCTATCTTTGTTCTTTAAATAACAATAAAGCTATTATTATTAAAACTTTATTTAATTGTAATGAGTTGCCTATTAAAGTTAATTTGATTTATGGATTACCAAGAAATGAGAAGTTTGAATTCGTATTACAAAAAGCCTGCGAATTAGGAGTTACTACTATTACTCCGTATTTAGCAAAGAGAAGTATCATAAAAACTGATAAAAGTAAGTTTTTTTCAAAATATGAACGCTATAATAAAATATTAAAAGAAGCTGCTGAGCAATCAAAACGAAATATAGTTCCTGTTTTAAATGAATTAATTAATTTAGATGAAATTGGTTCATATATTGGAGAATATAATTTAGTTGCCTATGAGGAATCAGCAAAAGAGGGAGAAATGACGGCTCTACGATCTGTTTTAGATAGAATTGAAATTGGAGATACGTTATCTATCATTGTTGGACCAGAGGGCGGATTTGATGACACAGAGATAAGTAGATTTAATGAATATGGTTTTGTATGTTGTGGTTTAGGAAAAAGGATACTTCGTACTGAAACAGCTCCATTATATATACTTTCTGCGATAAGCTATGCATTGGAGTTGAAATAAATGTTCTTAAAATTATTAAACCAAAACCATAAAAGAATTAATTTACAAACCACAAGTGAATTTAAGTTTCTTAAGGAACACTTCGAATTACTACATATCTATAAAATAAGTTATAAGTATGCTACGCCTTTAGAGTTGATTAATAGTAATATTGTATTGCGCGGCTTACTCAATAAAATACAAGTGGAAAAAGGATTATTAGAGTTTGAGTCTGCTCATTTTGACACGCTTTCCTTTATGACATATGTAGAGAAAAGAAAGATGATTAATTTTGATATCCACCAATATACTGATGATATGCCACAATTTGTTGATCGAGAGTCAAATCAAACTATTATTATTCCATTTTTTGAGCCATTTATTAATCAGAGATACATTGATGATATTTCTATTTTTACGCTTAAACAGCATTCATCTTATTTTTATTCATTTAACCAACATATGTTAGACCCATATAAAACATATGGGTATCAAGTATATAAATCTCCATTTACTAAATTGGAAATGTTGTATGAAAATAGTCATATGATATTGTTTTACTATGATGATTTTAAGTGTATTTATGCGTTTAAGAAGGATAAACTTAAATTAACTAGAACTATCCATATCATCGATCAATATAGTACAAAGACGGATATTGATATTGATGATATCAAGGAGGCGGCAAGATTATATGCTGATTTTAAGTTTAAAGAGTTATTAGAATTGTTACATGATAAAGAATATGTTTCTGATAAAACATATAAATACATTTACAAGAAATGTGGGAGAAGAGGAATACGATGAGAACATTTGCGGTATATACTTTAGGCTGCAAAGTAAACTCTTATGAGTCTGAAGCAATCGCTAAGATGTTTGAAGCATCTGATTATAGGCGTGTTGAGTTTACAAGCAAGGCAGATGTATATGTTATTAATACTTGCACAGTAACTAATACTGGTGATAGTAAGAGTAGAAAAATGATTAGACGAGCAATTAAACAAAACCCTGAAGCAGCTATTTGTGTTGTTGGGTGTTATGCACAAGTTGCGCCAACTGAAATAGTAGCTATTGAAGGAGTCAATATCGTATTAGGGACACAACATCGTGAGCAACTTGTTGATATAGTTGAAGACTTTTTTATGACTCGTGAGCCAAAATTGGATGTTAAAGATATTATGAAGGTGAAAAAATTTGAACCATTATCAACAGACACTTTTTTAGAGAATACGCGTGCTTATCTCAAAATTCAAGAAGGGTGTAATAACTTTTGCACATATTGCATAATTCCTTATGCTCGTGGTTTAATGCGCTCTAGAGATAAAGATGATGTGATTATACAAGCTCAAAAACTAGTCAATAATGGATATATGGAAATCGTTCTTGCAGGCATACATACAGCAGGGTATGGTCAAGATTTTGAAAACTATTCGTTCTATGACTTATTAAAGGATTTGGTTACAAAAGTAGATGGGATAAAAAGATTAAGAATTTCATCTATTGAAGCAAGTCAAATTACAAAAGAAATAGTTGAGTTAATAAAATCAAGTGGTATTATTGTAAATCATTTGCATATTCCAATTCAATCTGGAAGTGATAGTGTATTGAAAAGGATGAATAGAAAGTATACTAAACAAGAGTTTATGGATAAGATTGCTTATATTAGAAGTGAGTTACCAGATATTTCGATTACAACTGATGTAATTGTTGGCTTTCCTGGAGAAACTGAAGACGAGTTTAGTGAAATGTATCAATGCATTAAGGATATTGGGTTCAATCAACTTCATGTGTTCCCGTACTCAAAACGAAAAAATACTCCTGCTTCGAGAATGATTGATCAAGTAGATGATAAAACTAAAGCAAAGAGAGTTAGAGCACTAATTATGCTGTCTGAACAATTAGCTGAAAATTATGCAAAGAAATTTGAGAATAGTAGTATGGATGTCATTTTTGAAGAAGAAAAAGATGGATATTTAATTGGACACTCTGCAAGTTATTTAAAAATAATGGTCAAAGCTAATAGAAAATATTTAAAAACAATGCAGCCTGTGACTATAGTAAAGGCAGGATTCCCATTTTGCATTGGGGAGTTGGAGAGGAAATACAATGAAGACAATTAGAGAGTTAATTGGATTTGATAGTGATGTAAAAATATCATCACTTTATGAAGATAGTCGCGCAGTTACTTCCGGTGGTATGTTCTTTTGTGTAGTTGGGCTTAGCGCCGATGGACATAACTATATTGATAAAGCAATCGCTAATGGCGCAGTTTGTATAGTTCATAGTAATGATATAAAGATAAAAGTGGATAGTGTCGTTTATGTAAAAGTAGATGACGTAGTTTCTGCTTTGAATGAAGCAGCTTCTAAATTCTATGATGAAGCATGTCAAAAGATGAAGATAATCGGCGTTACTGGTACGAATGGTAAATCTACGATTGCTACTATTGTGCAAGATATTTATCATCACTTTGAGCCTACTGGTTATATTGGAACAATACCATCAAAATATAATGACAATACCGATTTTTCGCCTCATACTACACCTAATCCAATTAAACTTCATAGTATATTCAAGAGGATGTATGATGATGGGATTAGATGTGTTGCTATGGAAGTGTCGAGTCATGGCTTAGCGTTAAGAAGAGTAGATAGTGTCCACTTTGATTGCGCTATATTTACTAATTTAACGCATGATCATTTGGATTTTCACAAAACATTAGAAAACTATTTGCATGACAAAGGGAAATTATTTGAAAGGCTAGATAGTAATACCCCAGCAATCATCAATGTGGATGATGACTTCTCTAGAGAGTATCTGAAGTCTATTAATACCGGAAGGCTAGTTACATATGGAGTTGACAATGATGCTGATTACAAAGCTGAAAATATTTGTTTATATCCAAAATACACTACATTTGATTTGGTAGTAGATGGATATACCTATCCTATACATACTAATTTAGTAGCTAAATTTAACGTTTATAATTTATTAGCATCAATAGCAGCGTTGGTGGAAACTGGTTTGCCACTTGAAACTGTAGTATCATGTTTAAGAAACATTAAGCAAGTTGATGCTAGAATGGAAGTAATTTCTAAAGGTCAACCATTTGATGTTATTGTTGATATGGCTCATACACCTGATGGTTATATAAAGCTATTTGAATATGCGAAAAGCATTCAAAAGCCTGGTGGCAAAATTATCCCTGTTGCTGGTTGCAATGGTAATCGCGATAAAGCAAAGCGCCCAATCATTGGAGCGATTTGCGATGAATACAGTGATTATATTATAATCACTGAATTTGATCCTCGAAATGAAGATCCTAGGGAAATTGCTGATGAAATGATTACTGGTATAAAAAATACTCCATATATTTATATACAGAGCCGTTATGAAGCGATTAAGAAAGCTATTGAAATAGCTAATTGCAATGATATTGTCTTAATTCTTGGTAAGGGTGCTGAAATTGCTATCGACCGTGAAAATGGACCGGAACCATGGATGAGTGATTTAGTCGCTACTAGGGAAATATTGGAAAAATATTATAAAAAAGAGGGAAGAGAAATGAAATATAATAAATTGATTGATCATACTATTTTAAAAGCTGATGCAGTAAGTAGTGATATTGAGAAAATATGTAAGGAAGCAGTTGAGCTTGATTTTGCATCTGTATGCATAAATCCGTGCCATGTAGCACAAGCTAAAGCGCTTCTACAAGATAGTAGCGTTAAAGTTTGTACTGTTATTGGTTTCCCACTTGGGGCGACTATTCCATCTGTGAAAGCTTTTGAAGCAAAAGAAGCTATTATGGCTGGGGCAGATGAAATTGACATGGTTATTAATATTGGTGCATTAAAAGATCGTAATGATGATTTGGTGTACCAAGATATTGCAGGTGTTGTTAATGCTGCGAATGGACGTTGTGTAAAAGTAATTATTGAAACATGCTTATTGACTGAAGAAGAGAAAATCAGAGCATGTGAGTTATCAAAGAAGGCAAAAGCTACGTTTGTTAAAACTTCTACTGGTTTTTCTACAGGCGGGGCAACTGTTGAAGATGTTAAATTGATGAAAGATACAGTCGGAGCTGAATTAGAAGTCAAAGCTTCAGGGGGCGTTAGAAGCTTTGAAGATTTAGTTGCAGTTGTAGAGGCAGGAGCTACACGTATTGGGACTTCTTCTGGTCCAAAATTAGTGGTTGGAGAAAAATCAAATACTACATATTAAAAAAACATTGATTTTATTTAACTAATTGTGTATAATCTTTAGTGTTGAGTTAAACAGAAGGAGGGGAAGTTCATATGGCAAAAACAGTGGTAAGAGATAATGAATCTCTTGACGATGCATTACGCCGTTTCAAAAGACAAGTTTCTAGAACAGGAACCCTTGCTGAAGCTCGTAAAAGAGAATTCTATGTAAAACCTGGATTAGCACGTA
Organism: Coprobacillaceae bacterium; assembly: GCA_031555175.1. Taxonomy (GTDB): domain Bacteria; phylum Bacillota_I; class Bacilli_A; order Erysipelotrichales; family Coprobacillaceae; genus JAVBUP01. The sequence goes on along the minus strand of JAVBUP010000016.1, from coordinate 20,945 downwards.
AGTTAAAATCAGAAGCTGCTAGAAAAAATAACAAGTCAAAACAAAGATAAGCCCTCGGGCTTTTTTTGTTGAAATATAGGGGGTATTGTATGTCGATAAAAGAATTAAATAAAGAAATGTATCAGGACTATCCATTAAACATTGCTTATGAAACTTCCTCATATTATGATATTGAGCAACAAGTATCTGAAAATGTTATATCTTTTACACTTGTCCGTAAGAAACTAGGAAACTCTGTAATCAAAAATTTAAAATACGATTTGTTTTCTGAGGAATTGAAAGATCCAAAAGTATACGCATTGATTATAGAACATGAGTACGCTGGAATAGTAGAAATAGCAGAAGAAAAATGGACTCAAAGATTAAGGATACATGAACTCTATGTTCCTGCTGAACATCGTAACAAAGGATATGGAACTAGATTGATAAATCATGTAAAAGAGTTAGCTAAACAGTGGAATTACCGCGCTATTGTCTTAGAAACGCAAAGTTGCAATACTAATGCTATAGATTTATATTTGTCTCAAGGTTTTTTGTTAACTGGGCTTGATACAACATATTACGCTAATAATGACATTGAGTCTAAAGAAATTAAACTTGAGTTCGTATATTTGATTAACGAATATGAGGAAGAATAGAACTAAGTTTAACTAATTTTTAAAGTGAATTTTAATGATTCACTTTTTATTTTATGGTATAATAATGCTTCGAGAGGTGTGAATTTATGAATGATATTATACAACAAGTTTCTGTCCAATTAGGGATAAACGAAACGCAAACAACTAGTGTATTAAAACTGCTTGAAGATGGAAATACTGTACCCTTCATAGCTCGTTATCGTAAGGAAATGACTGGAGCATTGACTGAAGATCAAATTAGAGAAATATCAAAACATTACGATTACCAAGTATCATTGATGAAGCGTAAAGAAGATGTTATAAGACTAATTGATGAAAAAGGAATGTTGACTCCTGAGTTAGAAAGAGAAATAGAGGCATGCATAAAATTAGTTGATATTGATGATTTATATCGTCCTTTTAAAGAGAAAAAGAAAACTAGGGCAACTGAGGCTATCTCCAAAGGCCTAGAACCTTTAGCTAAGTGGATTCTTGGATTGCCAACAAATGGTAATATATCTCAAGAAGCTAGTAAATATGTAAACGACAGCGTAAAAACTGAAGTTGATGCCATCAATGGAGCTTTAGATATAATAGCAGAAAGTGTAAGTGACAATCCAAAATTTAGAAGGTATATAAAGGAATTCACTTATAAGCTTGGTGTTATAAAGTCAAAAGAAAAAAAGAAGCATGCAGATGAATCAAAGGTCTATGAGATGTATTATCAATATGAGGAAAAAGTCTGCCATATTGTATCTCATCGTATTTTAGCAATTAATCGTGCAGAGAGTGAAAAAGTAGTAAGTGTTACAATTGAAATTGATCCAACAAAATTTTTTGAGTATATGTACCGCGGGGTGACTAGAAACAAAGATACTATTGTTGATTTAGAAATTAGAACAGCTATAGAGGATGCGTATAAGCGCTTAATTGCTCCATCAATAGAACGAGAAATAAGGAATGAATTGACTGATAAGGCAGAGGATCAGGCATTGGTTGTCTTTAGCACAAATTTGGAAAAGTTGCTATTACAGGCACCATTAAAAGATAAAATGGTTTTGGGTGTTGATCCAGCGTATCGAACTGGGTGTAAATTAGCAGTTGTAGATGCTACTGGGAAAATGTTAGCGATTGATAAAATTTATCCAACGCTTCCAAAAAATGATTACTCGCAAGATATAAAGAAAGTTTTGTCGCTAATTAATACATATAATATTGAAATAATTGCTATAGGAAATGGAACAGCTAGTAGAGAAACAGAGAGTTTTATCGCTGATGTTATAAAAAACAACAATTTGAATATATCATATGTAATTGTTTCAGAGGCTGGTGCATCAGTGTACAGTGCAAGTAAAATTGCTAAAGATGAATTCCCAGGTTTAGTTGTGGAGGAGCGATCTGCTATTTCAATAGCTAGAAGATTACAAGATCCACTAGCAGAACTTGTGAAAATTGAACCAAAAGCTATTAGTGTTGGACAATATCAGCATGATATGAATCAATCAAAACTTAGTGAGCAGTTAGATTATGTTGTGATGAAAACCGTTAATAGAGTAGGAGTTAATATAAATACAGCTTCAGCTTCTTTATTACAGTATGTTGCTGGCCTTTCAGAATCAGTAGCAAAATCTATAGTATCTTTCAGGGATAAAATGGGTAAATTTTCTAATCGTGAGCAAATTAAAATGGTCCCAAAACTTGGGCCAAAGACTTTTGAACAATCTGTTGGCTTTTTAAGAGTTATTGATGGTGATGAAGTGTTGGATAAGACATCTATTCATCCAGAAAGTTACAAGTTAGCATATAAGCTATTGGAAGACATGGGACTGACAAGTAAAGACATATCGTCAACCGAAATAATGAATCACATTAATCTGCTTAATAAAGAAGAAGTATGCAAAAAGTATAAAGTCGATATGTACACTTTGGATGACATATTAGATAGCTTTATTTCACCAAACAGAAGTCCAAGAGATGAATATCAAACTCCTATATTAAGAAAGGATGTCTTAAAAATTGATGATTTGTCAGTTGGCATGGAATTACAAGGTACTGTTCGCAATGTAGTTGATTTTGGTGCTTTTGTTGATATTGGTATTAAGAATGACGGGCTTGTCCATATTTCAAAAATATGTAATGAATTCATTAAACATCCATTGGAAAAGCTGAATGTTGGAGATATTGTAAAGGTCTTTGTCGAGGGAGTAGATCTTAATAAAGGAAAGGTATCTTTAACAATGTTACGAAAATAGATTGCATTTAGAAAAATTATAACCGTTTACATAGTTGTTAAGAACTACTAAATTTGGTATATTTAGAGTACAAGTTAAGTTTTATCGTATATCCTTTGGGTTATGGCCAAAAAGTCTCTACCTTGCACCGTTAATTGCAAGACTACGGTAGTTGTTTTCCTGTTGGAAAAGACTTCTACCATAGTGTAAGAGTCTTTTTGATTTATGCGATAAAATTGATGATTTGTAACATAAACAATAGGGGGATATTATGTTAGAAAAATTATTTAAAGTCAAAGCTAAAGGATCAAATGTTAAAACTGAAGTTATTGCTGGCTTAACAACATTCTTAGCAATGTCTTACATTTTATTTGTAAACCCATCTATGCTTGCCGCCGAAGATGGTGGAGTAAGTATTATTGGTATGCCTGATGCTACTAAGATGGCTATCTTTACTGCAACCGCTCTTGCTTCAGCACTTGCTACATACATAATGGGTATTTATGCAAATTATCCAGTAGCATTAGCACCTGGAATGGGAGTAAATGCTTTTGCAGGATTCACTGTTATGTTAAGTTATGGTTATTCATTTGAGAAAACTATGGCTGCTGTATTTGTTTCTGGAATTATATTTGCGATTATCTCAATTACTGGTCTACGTCAAAAACTAATTAATGCTATACCTTTATCATTAAAACATGCTATTGGAGCAGGTATTGGATTCTTCGTAGCATTTATTGGTCTTAAGAATGCTGGAATTGTTGTATCTAGTTCTTCAACATTTGTAGAATTAGGTAATTTTACGAATAGAGGTGTGCTACTAGCAATATTTGGTGTGCTATTTACTATGGCTTTATATGCTCGTGGAATTAAAGGTGGAATTTTCTATGGAATGGTAGCAACGGCTGTAGTTGGTATTGCTATTGGAGAAATTGGAATGCCTTCTTCTGTTGTATCTAGTGTACCATCATTAGCTCCAACATTTGGATCTTGTATTAAAGCAATTCCTGAATTATTTAGTGATCCAAAAGCTTTAATAGTTATCTTCTCATTCTTATTTGTGGATTTCTTTGATACTGCAGGAACTTTAGTTGCAGTTGGTAATCGTGCTGGATTAATGGATGATGAAGGAAATTTGGTCGATGTTAATAAAGCTATGATGGCTGATGCAGTAGGTACTGTAGGTGGAGCTGTTCTAGGAACTTCAACTGTAACATCGTTTGTTGAATCTATGACTGGTATTGAAGCAGGTGGGCGTACTGGGTTAACTGCTGTTGTAACAGCTACTTGTTTTGCTCTTGCTACTTTCTTCTCACCATTATTAGGAGTCGTTACAAGTGCGGTTACTGCGCCAGCATTAATTATTGTAGGGGCTTTAATGGCTACTTCTTTAAAAGATGTTAATTGGTCAGATTTCATTGATGCTACATCAGCATTTATGACTGTTATTGTGATGATTTTGGGTTATTCTATTGCTGAAGGTATAGCTGTTGGATTTATTGTGTATGGAGTATTAAGTCTTGTTGCTGGTAAAGCAAAAAGAGTTAGTCCTATTGTGTGGACATTAATGATTATCTTTGTATTCCATTTTATTTCTAAAACAATGTAGGTATTCAAATATCATGTTTTTACATGATATTTTTTTATAAACTGAAATTTTCTTGCATTTATTACTGATTTAGGTTATCTTTTTATTAAAATATTTTAAGGGGGCAAAATGATGAATGATATGAATGGTAAAATTATAAAGGAAGGATACACATTTGATGATGTCTTATTAGTACCTGCATCTTCTGCTGTGATTCCATCACAAGTTAGCTTATCTACTAAATTAACTAGCAAAATTGAATTGAAAATTCCGGTTGTATCCGCTGCTATGGACACGGTAACTGAGGCTGAGATGGCAATAGCATTAGCTAGAGCTGGTGGGCTAGGATTTATCCATAAGAATATGTCTATTGAAAGGCAAGCTTTTCTTATTGATCGAGTTAAGCGCTGGGAAAGTGGAATGGTTAGTAATCCATTTACTGTTAAGGCGGATGATACTCTTGAAAAAGTTGTTGAATATGTAGAAGTGTATGGTATTTCTGGTTTGCCAGTTGTAGATGATAATGATCATTTAATTGGTATTATTACACAACGCGATTTGAAATATTGCAATGATCATAGTGTAGCGGTTAGAGAGTTGATGACGAAAGAAAATTTGATTATTGCCAATGTTGGCATTACTCTTGATGAAGCAAAAGAAGTACTAATTAAGCACAAAATAGAAAAACTGCCAATTATAGATGAAAACAACAAATTAAAAGGTTTGATTACTCTAAAAGATATAGATAATGTAGATAAATATCCAGATGCATGTAAGGATGAAAATGGTAGACTTCGTGTTGGTGGAGCAGTTGGAATTGGCCCTGATACTCTTGTTAGAGTTGATGCATTAGTTGCTGCTGGTGTCGATATAGTTACTGTAGATAGTGCTCATGGTCACTCTGATGGTGTGGTAAATATGATTAAACAAATTCGTGCAAAGCATCCTGATTTGCAATTGATTGGCGGTAATATAGTTACGGCTCAAGCGGCAATTGATTTGATGAACGCCGGTGTTAATGCCGTAAAAGTCGGTATTGGTCCAGGATCAATTTGTACAACTAGAGTAGTAGCTGGAGTGGGAGTTCCTCAACTTACTGCTGTTAATGATGTAGTTGAAGCTTTAAAAGGTACAGATATATGTGTTATTGCTGATGGCGGTATAAAACTATCTGGTGATATTGTTAAAGCATTGGCTGCTGGTGCAAACTGCGTAATGCTTGGGTCATTGCTAGCAGGATGTGATGAAGCTCCTGGCGATGAAGTAATTTATAATGGGAGAAGATTTAAAGTATATGTTGGAATGGGTTCTCTTGCAGCGATGCGAAGAGGGTCAGCTGACAGATATTTTCAAGGCAAAGAATACAAGCAAAATAAAGATGCTAAAAAATTAGTTCCAGAAGGAATCGAAGGAAGAGTTCCTGCTAAAGGGCCATTACAAGACACTGTATATCAGTTAATGGGTGGATTAAAATCTGGAATGGGGTACTGTGGTACTGCGACAATAACTGAGTTACGTAAAAATGCACGTTTTGTAAAGATTACTAATGCAGGGTTAAAAGAATCTCATCCTCATGATGTTGAAATAACTAAAGAAGCACCAAATTATTCTGGTAACTAAACGAAGATGATTCTTCGTTTTTTTGTTATTTAGTTTAAATTTGGTCAAAATTAGAGTATAATAATAAATGGTCATAAAAACTAAAGAAAGAGGTGGATTATGAATCAAGAAGTAAAGTTTTTAGCTCTTGGCGGATTAGCTGAGAATGGTAAAAACATGTTTGTTGTAGAAATAAACAAAAAAATATTTATAATAGATGCTGGTTTTAAATTTCCTGAAGTAGAAACTCTAGGAGTAGATATTATAATTCCTGATTTTGATTACTTAGTAAAAAATCAAAATCGTATTAGCGCAATTATTATTACACATGGTCATGATGATGTTATGGCGGCATTGCCATACTTACTGGAGGAGATTAATGCTCCAATTTATGCCCCAACATTGACTGGGGAATTGATTTATGAAATTGTAAATCGTCATAATAGAATTAACCATACAAATATTAAGGCTAATATTAATCGTGTGCGTCGAAATAGTAAAATATTTGTTGATGGCACTGAAGTAGTGTTCTTTTCGCTTACTCACTCAACGCCAGGCGCTGTTGGGGTAGCTCTGGAAACTGAAAATGGTTATGTCGTTTATTCAGGAGAATATATTATTGACTTCGGTGCTCCAAGTGGGTTTCAATCAGACATCTCAAGGATGATGGAGATAAGTCGCAAAGGAACTTTATGTCTGTTAGCAGAGTCGGCTGGGGCACATCGTAATGGATATACCTCTCCAAATCATAAACTTACTGAGAAAATAGAGAGCATTTTTGAAGAGACTACGGATAGAATTATTATTTCTACTTATTCACAAAATATATTTAGAATTAAAGAAATTATCGAGTTGGCTAAGAAATATAATCGTCGTATCGTTTTCTATGGTAAAGATCAATATGATCATACTAATAGTCTATTGAGAGTTGGTAAACACCAAAGCCATCCAATTTTAGATATTCCAAAGGAAAACTTAGCTGACCGTAAAGCGATTGAGAGAAATGATCAAAATTTAATCGTGTTATTAACTGGTAGTCCAAAGAGAATTTATCACGATATAGCTGAAATAGTTAATGGAGGCGATGATTCACTTCGTATTAAAGACACTGATACATTTATTGTGGCTTCTCCGATTTTACCTGGAACTGGTTCGATAGCGAATACTGTTATTAATGAGTTATATAAAACTGATGCAAAAATTAAGATTCTTAAGAGCAAAGAATTACTTTCTATGCATGCTGCTAAAGAAGATTTGAAAATGACTTTGCAAATATTCAAACCAAAATATTATATTCCAATTAAGGGAGATTATAGTGAAATGGTGGCTAACGCAAGCATAGCTGAAGAAATGAATGTTCCTGCAGATAACATAATAATGTTAGACAATGGTGAAATTATAACATTTATTGATGGAGAGTATACTGGCGTTAGAGATTATGTTGAACTTGAAGATACTATGATTGATGGTATAGGAGTTGGAGATGTTGGCGCAAAAGTTATTGATGATAGAGTTCAATTGGCAAGCGATGGTGTAATCGTATTGGGAATTACTATTAGTAATCAAAATAAGCAAATTATTGCAAGTACTGATATTCAATCTCGTGGATTTGTGTTTTTGAAGGATTCAGAGTATATTATTAAGGAAGCTGTTAGGTTGGCAGAAGATACAATAACTGAGGCTGCACAAAAGAATTTAGCTGATTACGACGTAATTTTTGTGCGTCAGATGATTAGAGATAAGATTGCAAAATATGTATATAAAGAAACTGGTAAGAAACCAGTTATCTTGCCAGTAGTTTTAGAAGTATAGAAAGAGACCTATGTCTCTTTTTTGGTTTTCTTAGTTTTTTAAATATGGTATAATATAATACGGTGGTGATTATATGGCTAAAAGTAAAAAAAGAGCTTCAAAGAAGGCGGAAAAACTTAGTTTAGAATTGCAAATAAGAATTTCTGCTTTAGCCATTTCTTTTTTAAGTCTCGCTGGCGCTTTAGAGTGGGGAATAGTTGGTGAAATATTAAATAATACAGTTGTATATTTAGTTGGTAACTATTATGGAGTTACATATGGGATCATTATTATTGCTGGTATTTATGTATTCATAAAAAGGCAATTACCGAAATTTGGTGGCCCTAAGGCAATTGGGTTATATTTAGTTTTGGGAGCACTATTAACATATGCTAGTATACCAAAGGATACAAGTATTATTGGTAATGATGTTATTAATTATTTTATGGAAGTTCATAAAACAATCCCTGGCGGAGGAATAATTGGCGCGTTATTATATGCAGCTTTTAGTATTCTTTTTGATCATGGTGGTACGGTGGTGCTAGTTGTGTTATTGGGATTTACCGGAGCACTAATTCTAATTGGAAAATCTTATTTAGAAATTGCTAAGAATTATTTCAAGAACATGAAAACTCTTCGTAAAGATGAACATGTGAAGAGCAAAAATAATAATGAAAATAATAATGATATTTTTCCATATAAGAAGAAAAAAGGGTTTTCTTTATTTTCTGAAAAGGCATTTGATGAAAAAGATGAGGAGTCAATTAATCAAGAGCAGCCTAACTTATTCAATATGAATGATTTAGAAACTGATATTCCTAATATAGCTGAACCAATCTTGAAACAAGATATTATTGTAGATAAAGAGTTAGAAGTAGATTTTTCAAGAGACAATGGTCAGGCACGCGTTAATAAACACTATCGTTTGCCAAGTTTGTCATTGTTAAAAGATAATCCAAGCAAGGGTAAGAATTCTACGACAAATCAATATGCTTTAGATAATGCGAGTAGATTGACTAATGTTTTGGAACAATTTGGGGTAAAGGTCACTGTAAGTGATATATATATTGGTCCAACGGTTATTAAATATGAGTTGAAGCCGGAGATTGGGACTAGAGTTAACAAAATTACATCACTGCAGGATGATATTAAGATGGCACTAGCGGCAAAAGATATTAGGATAGAGGCCCCAATTCCTGGCAAAATGGCAGTCGGTATAGAGATTCCAAGTCAAGAAGCAACTCTTGTCACTTTAAAAGAGGTGTTAAAAGATCTTCCTGAGAATAAGAAAAGTAATAAACTTTGTGTTCCTTTAGGTAAAGATGTTACAGGACAGTCAATTTTTGCTGAGTTAGATAGAATGCCTCATTTACTAATAGCTGGAGCAACTGGTTCTGGAAAATCAATTTGCGTTAATGGAGTTATTACTAGCATTTTGATGAGGGCAAAACCAGATGAAGTAAAACTATTGTTAGTAGACCCCAAGAAAGTAGAGTTAACTGGTTATAATGATGTTCCACATCTTATTTGCCCTGTTGTAACTGACCCAAAGAAGGCTGCAGTTGCTTTAAGAAAGATAGTTACAGAGATGGAAAGAAGATATGATTTATTTGCTTTAGCAAATACTAGAAATATTGGCGGGTATAACGAAATGGCGGCAATTTTCAATCAAAGTCTAATAAGCGATGATGAAAAGAAAGAGACATTACCTTACATTGTTGTAATTTTGGATGAAGTTGCTGATTTAATGCTAGTAGCTAGTAAAGAAGTAGAGGATTGTATTATGCGTATATCACAAATGGCGCGTGCAGCAGGAATACATTTAATAGTAGCAACACAAAGGCCGTCAACTGATGTAATTACTGGAGTAATAAAAGCCAATATTCCATCTAGGATTGCGTTTGCCGTATCTTCTAGTATTGATTCAAGAACAATTTTAGATCAATCTGGAGCTGAAAAGCTTTTAGGAAAAGGTGATATGTTGTTTTCGCCTATGGGAGCAAGTAACCCAACGCGCATTCAAGGTTCGTTTGTATCTGATGAGGAAGTTCAGGATATTGTTAAATTTGTTATACGACAACAAGAAGCTACATATGATGAGAATTTTGCTTCGCTAGATTCTAAGAATTTTGGTTCTCTTAGTGAGGACAGTGAAGACGAAATATACGAAGATGTTAGAGAATTTGTCATAAAAGCGCAAAAGGCTAGTGCTTCACTACTGCAAAGACAATTTAGATTAGGTTATAACAGAGCCGCAAGATTAATTGATGAGTTGGAAGCAAATGGAATAATTGGACCACAACTTGGATCTAAACCAAGAGAAGTGCTAATAAGAGGATATAAAGAGGAAGAATAATTCCTCTTTTCCTATGTTTTAAAAGAGTTGCTTTGTTAAAAAAATAACAAAATGAATGATGATGTTTTTTTGTGAAAACACTACCATTTTAGGTAAAAGTTTTGTATAATATAAGTGAAATTAATCATTTCAGAAAGGGAGAAAAAATTAATGAAAAAATTATTAGTTTCTTTATTAGCCTTTACTTTCGTTTTATCAGCATGTGGAAAAGATGACAAAGCTGAATTAAAAGTAGGTATGGTTACAGATGAAGGTGGAATTGACGATAAATCATTCAACCAAGGTACTTGGGAAGGTATCGCAAGAGCAGTTGAAGAATTAGGGGTAACAAGAGAATATTTAAAACCTAATGGTACTACTGATGCTGATTATATCACTTCTATTGAGGCGTTAATCGATTCAGGACATACTGTAATCGTTACTCCAGGTTATAAGTTTGCTATGGCTGTTGATGAGTTACAAGCAAAACATCCTGATGTTAAATTTGTATGTATTGACTTCCAACCAGGATTTAATGATGCGTTCACTGCAACTAACACAGTAGCAATTCTATTTGCTGAGCATGAATCTGGATTCTTAGCTGGTGTTGCGGCTGCTTTAAAAGTTGAAGAAGGTGAAATTGGATTTATTGGAGGGCAAGAAATTCCTGCTGTTCAAAAATTCAATTGGGGATTCCAACAAGGTGTAGCTTACGCTAATTCTGAATTTGGAACTAAAATTACTATGAAAGCTGAACACATTGTTTACGCTAATGATTTCGCTGATTTAAACAAAGGTAAACAATTAGCTGACAAAATGTTTGATGAAGGTGTAGTAGCAATCTTCGCTGCTGCGGGTGGTACTGGTGTTGGTGCTATTAACGCTGCTGTAGAAAGAGCGACTAAAGGTGAAAAAGTTTACATGATTGGTGTAGATACTGACCAATATGATGCTGGGCTTATCGCTACTGGAGAAAACAAAGATAAGTCTGTAATGATTACTTCTGCTGTTAAATATATTGATACTGCTGCTTTTGACCAAATCAAATTAGTACAAGATGAAAAGTTTGAAGGTGCTAAAACAATTATGTATGATGTAAATAACGGTGGTGTTGGTATTCCAACTAAAAATCCAAATTTAAGTGATGATATCATTGCTAAAGTTGATGAAACTTTAAATAAAATTAAATCTGGTGATATCAAAATTGAAACTGGAACATTTGTTGGTTCAACTTTAGTTGTACCTGAAGGATTAATTAAGTAATTAACTTAATACATAAATGATTAAAAGAGGGCAACCTCTTTTTTTCTTTATTTTGTTTACAAAATTGTGTATAATCTACCATATAAGGGGAGTGAAGAAATGTCTTATGTAATTGAGATGATTGGTATTAGAAAAGAGTTTCCTGGTATTGTTGCTAATGATGACATTACTATACAATTAGAAGATGGGGAAATTCATGCACTTCTTGGGGAAAACGGAGCTGGGAAATCAACTTTAATGAGTGTTTTATTTGGCTTATACAAACCTGAGAAAGGTGTCATTAAAGTAAATGGCAAAGAAGTAAATATTGCAAATCCAAATGTTGCAAACGATTTGAAAATTGGTATGGTGCATCAACATTTTAAACTAGTACCTACTTATACAGTAACTGAAAATATTATACTTGGAAAAGAACCTAAGAAATTTTTCACTGTAGATATGAAAAAGGCGAGAGAGATAGTAGTTGAACTATCTAGTAAATATGGGCTTTCAGTTGATCCTGACGCAAAAATTGAAGATATTTCTGTTGGAATGCAACAACGTGTTGAAATACTGAAAATGCTTTATAGAAATGCAGATTATTTAATCTTTGATGAGCCTACAGCTGTACTTACTCCACAAGAGATTGATGAGTTGATGGAAATAATGCGCAAATTAATAAAAGAAGGAAAGTCAATTATTCTAATTACTCATAAGCTTAAAGAAATCAAGGCTGTTGCCGACAGGTGCACTGTTATAAGAAAAGGCAAATGTATTGGTACGGTGAATGTTAATGATACTTCTGTTGAAGAAATGGCCGAGATGATGGTCGGACGCAAAGTGGATTTTAGCATAGTCAAGGAAGAATCAAAACCGGGTAAACCAGTTCTGGAGATTAAGAATTTAACTGTGTTAAGCAACCGTGGTAGTAAGGCAATTGAAAACTTTAGCTTAACAGTATGTGAGAACCAAATAATTGGGTTGGCTGGTGTTGATGGAAATGGTCAAACCGAACTTGTTGAAGCGATATCTGGTTTACGTAAGATTGAGTCTGGACAAATAATATTTAATGGTGTCGACATTACTAAGATGTCGATAAGAGACAGAAATGAACTTGGTCTTGGGCATATTCCTGAAGATAGACATAAGCATGGTTTAGTGCTTGATTTTACACTCAAAGAAAACATGGTTTTACAAACTTATTATAAAAAACCATATTCTAGTAATGGTATTTTAAATTACAATGCAATAGAAAAAAATGCTGAAAAAATAGTTAATGATTTTGATGTTAGATCTGGTAAAGGTATTGATTCGCTTGCTAGAACTATGTCTGGTGGTAATCAACAAAAGGCTATAGTTGGTAGAGAAATTGAGAATAACCCTGGATTGCTATTGGCTGTTCAACCTACACGTGGATTAGATATAGGTGCGATAGAGTATATACATAAGAGATTGATTGAGCATAGAGCACTAGGTAAGGCAATATTGTTGGTTTCACTAGAGTTAGAAGAAATTTTTGGATTATCAGATGAAATTGCTGTTATCTCACATGGTGAATTAGTAGATGTTGTAGATGTCAATGAAACTGATGAGAAATCTATTGGTTTAATGATGGCAGGAGTAAAGGGAGGAAATAATAATGAAGAAAATTAAGATTCCTCGTAGTTTAACAGTTGGGCTTATTTCAGTTGCTATTGGTTTAGTGTTTGGCGCTGTAATTATGTTGTTGATTGGAAAGAACCCAATCAGTGCTTATCAGTATTTGATAATTGGTGCGACTAAGAATATTAGTAAAATTGGTAATATATTAGCTATTGGAACGCCCCTAATTCTTACTGGATTAGCTGTTGCATTTGCATTTAGGACTGGTTTGTTTAATATTGGTGTTCCTGGTCAAATGTTTATAGGCGGTTTAGTATCTGTCATCATCGCTTTATATGTAGATATTCCTTTTTGGGGGACTCAAATTCTAGCGATAATTGGCGGTACGCTTGCTGGTGCGCTGTGGGCATTGGTTCCTGCTGTGTTGAAATCTAAGTTTAGTGTAAATGAAGTAGTAATTACAATCATGACTAACTGGATTGCTTATTGGGTTGTAAAATATGCAGTAGCTAGTGAATTCCTTCATGGTGTATTCTTGACTGATAGTAAGACAGTTGCACCTGAACATACATTAAGAATAAATGCTTTGACAAAGTTATTTGGTGGCACATATGTTAATTTCGGTTTGCTGCTCGCTGTTGTTGGAGTGTTTGTAGTTTGGTTTTTAATTGAAAAAACGACACTTGGATTTGAACTTAAGGCTGTTGGATTTAATAGACATGCATCTAAGTATGCTGGTATAAAAGTTAGTAGGGATTTTATTGTATCTATGATGATTTCTGGAGCGTTAGCAGGGTTAGCTGGTGTTACATATTATATTGGTTATTCGACTTCTATTTCATCTGGCGCTCTACCTTCTCAGGGATATGATGGAATTGCAATAGCTCTTCTTGGTGCTAATAATCCATTTGGAGTTGCTATCGCCGCATTATTCTTTGCGTTCTTATATGCTGGTGTGGGATTTATGAGTGCTATGGCTCAAATTCCTCAAGAATTATCTTCAGTAATTATTGCAGTAATCATCTATTTCGCTGCTACTTCTGGACTAATTGAAAGAGTGATGAAAAATGCCGAAACTGCAAGACAAGAGCGGATAGAGAAAAAGATGCGTGCAAAGGAGGTAAAATAGTATGGCAATCATAAATGCTTTAATTCAAATGACTCCTTATGCCATTCATTATATGATTCCATTACTGATAACTGCTTTCGGTGGATTGTATAGCGAGAGAAGTGGGATTGTTAATGTTGGTCTAGAAGGTTTGATGGTAGTTGGTACATTTATTTGTGCGTATTTTGGTAAATTATTATTCCCATCTATGGGTATGCCTGGGATTTGGTTATCTATATTGTTAGCTGGAATCATAACTTCTATATTCTCACTATTACATGCTTTTGCTTGTGTTACCTTAGGAGCTAATCAAACTATTTCTGGTACTGCTATCAATATGATGGCTTCAGCATTGTGTTTGTTTATCGCTAGAAGTTTTACTGGTTCTGGAACAATTTTGATTCCAACATCTGTTGGTACTCAAGATATTGCTATTCTTAAGGATATTCCTATAATTGGTCAAATGTTCTTTAAGAATGTGTATCCGACAACGTTTTTAATTCTTGCTATTGTATTAGTTTCATGGTTTGTTCTTTATAAAACTCCGTTTGGGTTAAGATTTAGAGCATGTGGAGATTTTCCTCAAGCAGTTGATGCTGCGGGGGTAAGTGTAACTAAGATGAGATATGCTGGAGTAATGCTGTCTGGTTTCTGCGCCGGACTTGGTGGAGCAGTTATGATTGCTACATATGCTAGGGAGTTTAATGGGTATGTATCTGGTATTGGATTCCTTGCTTTAGCAGTATTAATATTTGGACAATGGAAACCTGGTCGTATAATATTATCTGCAGCATTCTTTGGTATGGCAACTACAATTGCTAATATTTCTTCAATAATGCCAGAGTTTAGCGCTATTCCACCAGTGGTATTATCAACATTCCCGTATGTTGTGACGATCTTGGCATTAGTTATGTTTTCGAAAAATGCTGCTGGTCCAAGGGCTGCTGGCGAATCATATGACAAGGGTAAAAGATAAAAATCTTGCGATAGCAAGATTTTTATCTTTGTTTGGTGTTATTAAGCTTAATAATATTAGAACTTCGACCGTGCTCTCTAATTCGTTTATGTTGTTCCGCCAGTTGTTTTTCAAAATTGCTAATCATCCATGGGATATAAAACTGAGTATTTTCTAATCCGTTTGGAAGGTACTGAATATATTCCCATAAATCTTGACGATCATAACTATATCTTTGATCATCAGATAATCCAACAGGCGTTAATCTTAAGTATTCTGGCACTGAATATGATTGACTTTCGTTTATTTCGATTGCCAAATCAATTCCTATATCTGCGGATTTCGATTTTGGAGAGAGTGCTAATTCAATGACTGATACTGCCAATGGTATCCTGCCTTCGGGAAAGCCGATTCTTTTAGCAGCATCTATAGCTTGAACAACTCTAGCACAGGCAGCGGGGTTTGCTAAGCCGATATCTTCATATGCAGTAGTAATAAGTCTTCGCTCTATTGATTCTAAGTCTCCAACAGCTACAAGTTTCGCTAGATAATATAGAGCAGCGTCTGCATCACTTCCTCTAATGGATTTTTGAAATGCGCTAAGTGTATCGTAAAAGAAATCTTCGCTACGATCGTATCTAACATTCGCAGAATTGATGGATTTATCCACAATATCTAGATTAATGATATTGTTAGATGTAGTAATAGAGCAAATTTCCAGACAGTTATATGCAAATCGGATATCTCCACCACATAGCTCAATTATTTTATCAATTGCTTCTTCAGTAACTTCGTATTGGTTGTTAAGACCGTGTTCACTAATAATTGCCTCTTCTATTCCTGTTCTTAAATCTTCCTTTAATAATTCCTTTACTTCTAATAAATGGCACCTAGAACGAATAGCGGGATTGATCGAATGATATGGATTAGCAGTTGTGCAACCTATCATTGTGATTAGTCCAGATTCAATATGTGGAAGAAGATGATCTTGTTTATCCTTATTCATTCTATGGACTTCATCGACGATTAATAATAATCCATTAGATAATTTGGCTTCTTCTATTATAGCGTCCATTTCCTTTTTATTTCCAGTTGCTGCATTAAACATTCTGTATGTTATTTCTAGATCATTTGCGATGCATGTTGCAATAGTTGTTTTTCCAGTACCTGGTGGACCAAAAAAAATAATTGAAATAGGGTGCTTTTTTTCTACTATTCTATTAATGACTCCATTACTATTTAGTAAGTGCTTTTGCCCAAGAACATTTTTTAAAGTTGTTGGTCTTAATGCTACAGCTAATGGCTTAACCATATAATCACCTCATTGATAATTATATCATAAATGAGTATTTAATTTGCTTCCTTTTTACTTACGATTCTTATTTTAAAAGATTGTAGTTTTTTGTAAAAATATTTATTATTCGTGTTGACTTAAAAAACATTATTTGCTATAATTACAAAGCAGTCGGCAAAACGGCTTGCAAAAGGTCCTTGAAAACTAAACAGAACACGTCAATAACAATAACAAATCAGCGACCTCGAAGCTGAAAAAAAAGAAGAGGGAATTAGGAAATGAGCTAAATGTAGAAATACATTCAAACTAAACAATGGAGAGTTTGATCCTGGCTCAGGATGAACGCTGGCGGCGTGCCTAATACATGCAAGTCGAACGAAGTCCTTCGGGACTTAGTGGCGAACGGGTGAGTAATACATAAGTAACCTGCCTTACACAGGGGGATAACTGCTAGAAATGGTAGCTAAGACCGCATAGGTTGGAGATCCGCATGGATTCCCAATTAAAAATCCTTATGGGATTGGTGAAAGATGGACTTATGGCGCATTAGCTAGTTGGTAGGGTAACGGCCTACCAAGGCGACGATGCGTAGCCGACCTGAGAGGGTGACCGGCCACACTGGGACTGAGACACGGCCCAGACTCCTACGGGAGGCAGCAGTAGGGAATTTTCGGCAATGGGGGGAACCCTGACCGAGCAACGCCGCGTGAAGGAAGAAGGTTTTCGGATTGTAAACTTCTGTTACAAAGGAAGAATGGTGTCTAGAGGAAATGCTAGGCAAATGACGGTACTTTGTGAGAAAGCCACGGCTAACTACGTGCCAGCAGCCGCGGTAATACGTAGGTGGCGAGCGTTATCCGGAATTATTGGGCGTAAAGAGGGAGCAGACGGTTTAATAAGTCTGTGGTGAAAGCCTGAAGCTTAACTTCAGCGAGCCATGGAAACTGATAGACTAGAGTGCAGAAGAGGATTGCGGAATTCCATGTGTAGCGGTGAAATGCGTAGATATATGGAGGAACACCAGTGGCGAAGGCGGCAATCTGGTCTGTAACTGACGTTCAGTCCCGAAAGCGTGGGGAGCAAATAGGATTAGATACCCTAGTAGTCCACGCCGTAAACGATGAGTACTAAGTGTTGGGGGTTAAACCTCAGTGCTGCAGTTAACGCAATAAGTACTCCGCCTGAGTAGTATGCACGCAAGTGTGAAACTCAAAGGAATTGACGGGGGCCCGCACAAGCGGTGGAGCATGTGGTTTAATTCGAAGCAACGCGAAGAACCTTACCAGGTCTTGACATGGTAGTAAAGACTCTAGAGATAGAGGGATAGATATACTACACACAGGTGGTGCATGGTTGTCGTCAGCTCGTGTCGTGAGATGTTGGGTTAAGTCCCGCAACGAGCGCAACCCTTGTCGTTAGTTACCATCATTAAGTTGGGGACTCTAACGAGACTGCCAGTGATAAGCTGGAGGAAGGTGGGGATGACGTCAAATCATCATGCCCCTTATGACCTGGGCTACACACGTGCTACAATGGACAGAGCAAAGGGAAGCGAGACCGCGAGGTTAAGCAAATCTCACAAACCTGTTCTCAGTTCGGATTGTAGTCTGCAACTCGACTACATGAAGTTGGAATCGCTAGTAATCGCAGATCAGCAATGCTGCGGTGAATACGTTCTCGGGCCTTGTACACACCGCCCGTCACACCATGAGAGTTGGTAACACCCGAAGCCGGTGGCCTAACCGTAAGGAAGGAGCTGTCTAAGGTGGGATCGATGATTGGGGTGAAGTCGTAACAAGGTATCCCTACGGGAACGTGGGGATGGATCACCTCCTTTCTAAGGAGAAAAGTTAATTGACGCAAAGTGTTCTGTTTAGTTTTGAGGGAAACTTTTTTAAGAGAAGAAGAACTCAAGCGAGATCATTGAAAACTGGATAATAAATGATGAAAAAAAAGATATCAAAAAAACAAATTTTTAAAATAGACTGAAATAAGGTCTTTCTAAAAATAGTCAAAGAAAAATCTAAGATTTATAGAAAAAGAGTAGTTAATCAATCACAAAAATTAAGGATTCTTGGTTAAGTTAGAAAGAGCGTATGGTGGATGCCTTGGCACAAAGAGGCGAAGAAGGACGCAACGAACGGCGAAACGCTACGGGGAGATGTAAGTAATCTAAGATCCGTAGATATCCGAATGGAGCAATCCACTAGTAGTAAAGTACTAGTATCCTGCATTGAATAAATAGATGCAGAGAAGCAAGACTCAGGGAATTGAAACATCTTAGTACCTGAAGGAGAAGAAAATAAATAATGATTTCCAGAGTAGTGGCGAGCGAAATGGAAGAAGCCCAAACCTGACCTTGGTCAGGGGTTGTAGGACCAACGATAAAGGCAATAGAAGTCGTCATAGTAGAAATACTTGGAAAAGTATGCGAGACAAGGTGAAAGCCCTGTATACGAAATGGCGATAAAGGCTGAGTTGGCACCTGAGTACGGCGGGACACGCGAAATCCTGTCGGAATCTGTGGGGACCATCCCATAAGGCTAAATACTCCTTTGTGACCGATAGTGAACCAGTACTGTGAAGGAAAGGTGAAAAGCACCCCGGGAGGGGAGTGAAAGAGAACCTGAAACCATATGCTTACAAGAAGTCAAAGCCCGTTAAAGGGTGATGGCGTGCCTTTTGTAGAATGAACCGGCGAGTTATGATATTATGCAAGGTTAAGTAGAAGATACGGAGCCGTAGCGAAAGCGAGTCTTAATAGGGCGCAAGTATGATGTCATAGACCCGAAACCGAGTGATCTAGCCATGACCAGGTTGAAGTTGGGGTAAGACCCAATGGAGGACCGAACCGACCCCCGTTGAAACGTTGGCGGATGAGTTGTGGCTAGGGGTGAAATTCCAATCGAACTCGGAGATAGCTGGTTCTCCCCGAAATAGCTTTAGGGCTAGCGTCAGAATAAGAGTCATATGAAGGTAGAGCACTGAATATGCGATGGCCACATCTCGTGGTACTGAGTATAATCAAACTCCGAATGTCATATGTACATAACTGGCAGTCAGACAGTGGGTGATAAGGTCCATTGTCAAGAGGGAAACAGCCCAGACCATCAGCTAAGGTCCCAAAATATATGCTAAGTGGAAAAGGATGTGGAGACGTCCAGACAACTAGGAGGTTGGCTTAGAAGCAGCCACCCTTTAAAGAGTGCGTAATAGCTCACTAGTCGAATGACTCTGCGCCGATAATTTACCGGGGCTAAGCATATTACCGAAGCTATGGATTTATACGAATGTATAAGTGGTAGGGGAGCGTTCTAACAGCGTTGAAGCATGATCGAGAGGACATGTGGAGCGGTTAGAAGTGAGAATGCCGGTGTGAGTAGCGGAACGTGGGTGAGAATCCCACGCACCGAAAACCCAAGGTTTCCAGAGGAAGGTTCGTCCGCTCTGGGTAAGTCGGGACCTAAGGCGAGGCCGACAGGCGTAGTCGATGGACAACAGGTAGAAATTCCTGTACCGTTGTATAAAGTGAAGGAGTGACGGAGTAGGCTAAGAAGAGCCGGCGGATGGAAGAGCCGGTGCAAGCGGAATAGTTGGTAGATAGGAAAATCCGTCTACTAAGACGAAGACGTGATGCGGATGGAAAGCTACGGCAAGTACAGAAGCTTCTGACGCAAGCTTCCAAGAAAAGCTTCTAGCGCTAATTTATACAATGCCCGTACCGATAATGGACACACATGGGTGAGGAGAGAATCCTAAGGTGAGCGAGAAAACTATAGTTAAGGAACTCTGCAAAATGACCCCGTAACTTAGGGAGAAGGGGTGCTCCAGCGATGGAGCCGCAGTAAAATGGCCCAAGCGACTGTTTATCAAAAACACAGCTCTCTGCCAAGTCGCAAGACGAAGTATAGGGGGTGACGCCTGCCCGGTGCTGGAAGGTTAAGGGGATGAGTTAGCAGCAATGCGAAGCTTTGAACCGAAGCCCCAGTAAACGGCGGCCGTAACTATAACGGTCCTAAGGTAGCGAAATTCCTTGTCAGGTAAGTTCTGACCCGCACGAAAGGCGTAACGATTTGGGCGCTGTCTCAACTATAGACTCGGTGAAATCTTAGTACCTGTGAAGATGCAGGTTACCCGCGACTAGACGGAAAGACCCCATGGAGCTTTACTATAGCTTGATATTGGACTTTGATGTATGATGTACAGAATAGGTGGGAGACGTTGAAGCAAGTACGCCAGTATTTGTGGAGTCGCCGTTGGGATACCACTCTTCGTGCATTGAAGTTCTAACCTGTCGTTCGAGACGAGCGAAGGGACAGTGTCAGGTGGGTAGTTTGACTGGGGCGGTCGCCTCCAAAAGAGTAACGGAGGCGCCCAAAGTTACCTTCAGCTTGGTTGGAAATCAAGCGTAGAGTGCAAAGGCATAAAGGTGATTGACTGCAAGACCTACAAGTCGAGCAGGGACGAAAGTCGGGCTTAGTGATCCGGCGGTACCGAATGGAAGGGCCGTCGCTCAACGGATAAAAGCTACCCTGGGGATAACAGGCTGATCTCCCCCAAGAGTTCACATCGACGGGGAGGTT
>JAVBUP010000077.1:0-16348 GCA_031555175.1 Coprobacillaceae bacterium | reverse complement strand
GCAATGCCCTCCCGGAGGTAGTCATAGCTACAGGAAACAAAACAAAGTACACATACTCACAATTCAATTATAGTAAAAAATGAAAGGAGAAGGTATATTAATATGACTAGAAAAATAAGTCATTTATAATATACCAGGAATCACTAATGATAATACTAGTAGTAGATGATGAAAGACCAGCACTAGAGATGCTAATAGGCAAACTGGAAGAAGTAGTACCAGAGGCGCAAATTATTGGATTTCGTAAAGAAACAGAATTATTAGAGTATATAGAGAATAATGATTTTGATGTAGTCTTTTTGGATATCCAACTAAAAAATATGTCTGGTATTCAAGTAGCAGAGAAAATCAAAGAATATAAGCCACAAGCTAATATAGTATTTGTGACTGGATATAGCGAATATATGAGTGAAGCTTTCGCATTACATGCTAGTGGTTATGTTTTAAAACCACCTAGTAGTGAAGCAGTATTGAAAGAATTATCTAATTTGCGCTATCCGTTTAAGAAAACAAAAAACATTGAAATTCAATGTTTTGGTAATTTTGAAATATTATATAAAGGTGCTCCAGTTAGATTTAAGAGAACTAAGACAAAGGAATTATTAGCTTATATAGTTAGTAGAAATGGTGTGTTTTGTACTAATAATGAAATAATTTCAGTATTATGGGAAGATGTAGAAAGAAATGATAAATATCAAGGTTATTATCGCATTCTTATTGCTGATTTATTAGCTGTATTAACTGAAATAGGCGAGGCTGATATAATGCATAAGAAACGTGGAATGATCAGTATAGCGCCTGAAAAGGTGTCATGTGACTACTATGATTATATTAATGGAAATGATCAGGTTAGAAAGAAATATACTGGAGAATATATGGCTCAATATAGTTGGGGAGAGTTTGTGAATGCGTGGTTATGGGATGAATTACATGCCAAAAATAATAGATAATGATTAAGGAGAAACAGATGTTTCCCCTTTTACTTTATCGTGGCAATTAACTTGCAGTCAGTTTCGTATGTTTGTTTAATTTTTAAGCTTTCTTCATCAAGAATAATAGTAATAGCAGGGTTACCACCATAGGCAGCATCAGTCATGAAATATGAGTTATTTAACTGATAGATATTACCTGTATCAGCATAATAGATATAACCATAACTTCCACTCTTATAACTAATACTTGCTACTGACATGCTACCATCAGCACTAACCCGTAAGTTACTAAAACTTGATAGATTAAATCCAGAATCTTCTCCAAATTTTTCTGCTAAATAATTTCCTAATGTGATATTAGAGTATTTACCATTTAAATACAGTTTAGTATTGTTTGTATAGAAACCTAAAGGTTCAGTAATTGTATAGCCATCGGCTATTAATTCTTTAAAAAAGTAGTCCATACCAGCTATCATTGATTTTAGATTGTCAATATGAATTTGTAATGAAGCAGCATCAGTCCCAGTAGGGAAAGTGAAATAAAATATTTTACCACCATGAACACTGCAATGGATATAATATAATCCAGTATCTTGATCTTTTTGCACTGTATATACTCCATCATCTGGGCATAAACCATCCCCATTATCATTTTCTACTAATACTTCATTTATAGTAATATCTGGATTTCTAATTGATTTTAATTGGTAATCATAAGTAATATTATGAATATGTGTTGTGCAAGCTACTTCCTTAGATTGCGAAATAAAACCAAACAATGATGGAACAGTTATCGCCAATAATATAGCTATAATCGCTAATACTACAATTATTTCGACTAATGTAAAGCCATGTTTTTTCTTCACTATTCCACCTCCTAGTATAATCAAGCACAGTTTAGCACACTCATAGTAAAATTACAAATATTGTCGAATAAGGTCGATAATATCATTTGTTGATATAAATATCTATGAATGTTTGTTATAATTATGATAACAATAGGAGGCTGTAATTATGGATATAAAGAAGATAGAATCATTCATTGACAAACAAGAAGTAGCCTTTATAACATCCATTGATGAAGAGGGGTTTCCTAATATTAAAGCAATGTTGATGCCTAAGGAAAGAGTTGGTATCAAGGAGTTTTATTTTTCTACTAACACTTCATCTTTACGAGTAACCCAATATCTTAATAATAATAAAGCTGCAATTTATTTCTACAATAAAGGTAAGATTAAATATGAAGGCTTAATGTTAATAGGTACTATGGAAGTAATTATGGATAATGATATAAAAGCGAAATATTGGAAGATGACAGATCGAATCTACTATCATGGTGGTAAGACCGACCCTGATTACTGCATCTTAAAGTTCACAGCAACAAGTGGTAGATATTATTGTGATTTAGATAGTGAAAGTATTGTTATACAGTAAGGAGAGAGGATAGCAATGGACAGAGAAGAAAAGCTTAAATGGATAATGTATAACCTTTTTGAACACGAGGATAAATTTGATAATAAAGAATTTTTAATTGATTATCTTGGTAATAATTTCAAGGTAGTACCTAGAAAGTTATATAAATATAGGACGTGTAATAGACGAAACATAAATTCGCTGAAGGAGAATAAAGTGTTTTTTTCACCATTTAAAAATGTTGATGATGATTTAGACTTTACTGTAAATATAGCTCCTTTTAAAAGTCAAGATTTAACTACTATGATGGATAATTTATTAATGCTTGATTTTGAGCCGTTTTTTCAATTTATTGTAGACAATAAAGTTGCTTTTATTCAAACCCCTTTTTATGAGCAACTAATTGATACTTCCGAACTAATGCTCCATATTATTTGTTATTCAAAAAAGTATAATTTAAGTTTTGAAGAAAATATTAAGACAGCTTATGAAACGATAAAACCGGGATTATATCAATATTATAGTGATTCAACAAATGTTGATACTTTCAACGAATATTTTGAGAAAGGGATGCTGGAAAGCAACATAAGGGATGAACGTATTGTATACTGTATGGCAGAGAGGTACGATGTAGGACCAATGTGGAGTTTATATGCAGGTGAGAATTCAGGATTTGTTATAGAATATTCTTTTGAAGAATTTGAGAGATATGATGTTGAAGTATTGAAATTGATATCGTTAATAATGCCAAGTATTTATGATAATAAGTCAGAATATGATTCTGCATATATTGCTAATCTCATGGCAGAATCAGTAGTTATGGGTGATACTGAGTTGGAAATTGATTGGGAAGAGAGAGTTAAAATTTACAAAGAACTTTTAACAAAAAATCCAGATTGGAAATATCAAGATGAGTGGCGTATAGTGTTAAATGAAGAGAGCGGGCGCCTTGTCGATTTCCCATTTGTTTCATCGATAATACTAGGAGAAAAAATTTCTGAGTATAACAAAAGGCGCCTTCTTAACTATGCTAGCAAACGCAATGTAAAAGTTTTACAGCAAGAAAGAACAAATATGGGTAGCGCATATACATATATTGAACTTAGTGTAGATGAGTATCTGGGGCAAAAGCGAAAATAACATATTTTTCGATAAAACAATGTTAACTTATTTTGATATTAGCAATTCGGATCCCAATTACTGCATCTTAAAGTTCACAGCAACAAGTGGTAGATATTATTGTGATTTAGATAGTGAAAGTATTATTATTGAATAATTTTTCCTTACAACAACTTCTTAAACTATAAGTTGTTGTTTTTTAATGAAAAATGTAATTAAATTACCAATGTTATAATAATATATAATATCTAGTGTAAATGGTGATTATCATACTGATCGTGGAGGTATGATAAAATAGAGCGATGCAATACTTTTATTACATTATTATTTTTAGGGATAAATACTAGTATTAATATCTTACAATATCTAAACAAACAAAAAGAAAAGTAATCCATTATACAGTAGGAACAATATGGATTACTTTACAAAAAATAGGATAATCACCACTATTGACTAGTAGTAGAAGGAATAGCACACCTTCTACTTTTATTTTATTTAAGAATAGTATGATATATTCATAAAATATAAACAATTAAAGAAGTAAATTGCTTTTATGATAAATTATTAACATATTTTGAAAATTATGATAATTTATATAAAAAATAATGCTGTTTTGTTATAATTATTGTATAGACAATCTATTAGAATGGGGCGATATAATGATTGAATTACCTGAGGCAAGAACAATTAGTAAACAGTTAAGAGAAACTGTTTTAGGAAAGAAAATAATAAGTGTTGGTGGTAATTATACCGATCATAAGTTTACATTCTATATAGGTGATCCTAATGAATATAATCAACTGTTATCTAATAGATTTATAACAGATATAATTGATCGTAATTTTTACATTGAAATAGAAATTGAAGACTATAAATTAACAATGCGTGATGGTGCTAATATTAGATATTATGATAATATCAGTTTAGCTCCAACAAAAAGCAAATTATTAATTGTCTTTGAAGATGAATCATGTCTAAATGTGACGACATCAATGTATTCAGCTATTTCTGTATTCGACAAGAAAATTGGTATAGATAATGAATACTATTTACTAGAGTTGAATAGAATAGGAGCATTGGATAATGAATTTACTTTAAAATATTTTAGAAGTTTAATCCATGATAAAACTTTATTGCTTAGCACTAAAGCTTTCCTAGCAACAGAACAAAGAATACTGGGAATAGGTAATGGTGTAGTTCAAGATATTTTATGGAATGCCAGATTACATCCAAAAAGAAAGATGATGACTTTAGATGATGAAGAAATAGATAACTTGTATGCAAGTGTTGTGAATACTTTAGAGAAGATGGTCTCACAAAATGGTAGAAATACTGAAAAAGATATATTTGGTAATTTTGGTAATTATCAAACAGTGTTGAGTAGTAAATCATATAAAAATGGTTGTCCAAATTGTAGTTGTCATATAGTAAAAGAGCAGTATCTAGGTGGAAGTATATATTATTGTCCTGAATGTCAAAAATAATAGAAACGAGTGATAATATGAAAGAAATTAGAGAGACGGAGAGTAAAGGATTTATAAGAAGAAATATTTGGAAAAGTTTAGGTATTGCCCTATTCGCTGTTTTAGTAATAGTGGGTAGTTCATTTTTCATCTATACAATGGATTATTATAAAGCGGATACTGAAGTAATGTCAGTTGTAGCGGCAGCCAGAGATGAAAATATTAAGATTATAAGTGATGGGGATTATACTATTTTCAAACCAAATAATTTAACGGATATTAATGTTGGCTATATCTTTTATCCTGGTGGAAAAGTAGAAGAAACGGCTTATTTACCTTTACTTAATAAGTTAGCTGAAAATGGGGTAACATGTGTACTAGTTAAAATGCCACTTCGTCTAGCGGTATTTGGAATTAATAAAGCTGATGATGTATATAGTAAGGTGCCAGAAATAGAAAAATGGTATATTGGCGGACATTCATTAGGTGGGGCAATGTCGGCCACATATGCAGCTAAACGAACTGATAAGATTGCGGGTCTAATACTATTGGCTGCTTACCCATCTGATGAAGTGGATATGCCAATCATAGCGATATATGGTAGTGAAGATCAAATATTAAATCGCTCTAAACTAGCAATAGTGAATAATGTTCAAGTAATAATGGGTGGTAATCATGCTCAATTTGGAGATTATGGCAAGCAAAAGGGTGATGGAGTTTCTGCTATCACACATGAAGACCAACAAGCACAAACTGTAGAGTTAATATTGAAGTTTATACAAGATAATAATTAAGGAGAAAGAGCATGAAAGTATTAATAATTGGTGGGACTGGAACTATCTCCAGTCCAATCACAAAAGATTTAGCTAACAAGGAAAATATCGAGTTATATGTCTTAAATAGAGGACACAATCCTCTACCTACTAATGCCAAGCAAATCATTGGTAATTTTAATGATATAGAAAAGTTAAAAGAGATAGCTAATAAAGAGCGATTCGATGTAGTAATCAATTTCATCATTTTTACCCCTGATCAAGCTAGAGCCCAAGTAGAAGTATTTCAAAATAGGCTTAAGCAGTATATCTTTATTTCTACATGTGTCACATATAACCATGAAACAGCAGTAGTAATTACGGAAGATCATGAACAATATAATAAATATAGTGATTATGGTCGTTCTAAGACTAAGTGTGAACAAATATTTCTAACTGCGAGCAATTTTCCAGTAACTATAGTTAGACCAAGTCAAACATATAGCGATAACCGCATTCCTTTAAGTGTTAAGGGGAGGGGTTGCTATAGCGTGATACATAGAATCTTGCATGATAAACCAATTATTGTGCATGGTGATGGAAAAAGCACATGGCATTCAACACACGCTAATGATTTCGCTAAAGCATTTATCCCATTAATTGGAAATGATAAAGCGCTAAATGAGGCTTATCATATCGTTAACCCTGAAATCACTTCATGGGATATGATTTATAATTATCTTTATGAACTATTAGGAAAAGAACCAAATATTATTCATATTCCTAGTGACTTCTTAGCCCAATCACAAAAGTATGGAAATCAAGAAGCTTTCTTAGGAGATAAGCAATACTCAGTTGTTTATGATATCTCAAAAATAAACTCAGTAGTTCCAGATTTTACTTGTGATATCAATATTAAGAAAGGTTTAGAAATGTATCTAGCTTATATTGAGGAGCATCCAGAAGAGAAAATAGAAGATATTGAATTTGATAACTGGTGTGACTTAGTAATAACAGCGTATCAAGATTTTTGTAACAGTATGACTAGTAAGTTTTAATAAACAGCAATAATTGCTGTTTTTCATTTTCTATGTCACAATTAAGTTGCTAAGCATGATGCAATCATATATAATTTTCCTATAGTAATAAATATCTAAGGGGGAATGAAGTATGCTAGAGTTCTTAGTTATAGTGTTAGTAATATTTTTGCTATATGATATTTATAAATTAAAAAAATATAGACAAATAATAGTAATAGTATGTCTAATAGTTGGATACTTCGCTATCGACTCAGTATCCACTGTTTCAGATGATGGTTGGAGTGAATCATTTTGCTCTACTAGAGAGTTCACAAAAGAGAACTATGATAATCGCAATGTAATATTATTAAGCCATCCAGATGGGAATTATAGCATTCTCAAATTTACAGATGGGATAAAAGTAGAAACCGACAAGAAATGTGCTTGTGTTCAAATTGCTATTAACTATCCTCGAGAATATGATAATACAATAGTTAATCATTTCAATGTTGAGGTAGATAGTCCCTTTACATTTATAGATAGAGGTAGCTATATCGAAGTAAATTTAGAAGATAATAATAAATTTGTTTATCATTTTAAAGGTGCGATAACTAGTGAAAAATATTATGCAGATATAGAAACTGATTATGAATTATTAGTTATAGAAGGTGGTACAATAGATTTAATTAAGAAGACTGAGATAACTAATGTTCACTAAATAAATGACTCTTCCATAACTGGAAGAGTTTTTAATAGAAGTTATCGGGAACACATATCTATTATATCGGTAAAGTGGTATAATATGTTTGAAAGGAAGTGACATATTGGAAACGAATAAACCGCCATTTGAGTTAACTGATGATATTGTTAATATGATAGCTATAATAAACGAGAAACTTGGTGTGATCAGAGCAGAGGGTAGTTATGGGAATAATTTACACTTACGAAAGAATAATCTTTTAAAAACCATTCAATCGACTACTGCTATTGAAAATAATACTTTGTCATTAAAACAAGTTACAGACGTGATAAATGGTAAAAGAGTTATAGGATCACAAAGAGAAATTAAAGAGGTAAAGAATGCATTTGAAGCCTACGAGCATATATCAGAATATGATCCATATAGTATTGATTCTTTTCTACAAGCTCATGCCTATTTGACAGATATGCTTGTTAAAACTTCAGGTGATTTTAGAAAAACTGATGTAGCAGTATATGCAGGTGACCAAGTAGTACACGTTGGAGCTAGACCACAATTTGTATATAATCTTATGAAAGATTTATTCAAATGGGCCAAGAATACGAAAACTCACCCACTGATTGTAAGTACAGCGGTTCATTATGAGATTGAGTTCATACACCCATTCGAAGATGGTAATGGTCGGATAGGTAGATTGTGGCAAACGCTAATTCTATCGCAATGGAATGAGTTATTTGCTTATATACCCGTAGAAACTATTATCTATCAATATCAGCAAGAATATTATCAAGCCATTAACCAGTCTGATCAAGTAGGATCGTCAAATATTTTTATCGAATTTATGCTTAAGGCAATTATCGAAGCTCTAAATAGCTTTGATAATATGAAAATTACCGATATGTTTACCGAAATAATTACCGATAAACTATCTAATACGGAAAAAGAAGTATTGGTAACAATATTTAAATATTTAAAAAATACTGGTTCGATTAATAATAAAAAGGCTACTGAGTTAACTGGAAAAAGCAATGAGAGTATAAAGAAATATTTAAATAAGTTTTCACAGCTAAATATTTTAATACCACAAGGGGAAAATAAAGGCAGAAAATATATTTTGAATAAAGAAATGATGATTAAAGAAGAGGAGTAAAAGTATCTATGCGAAAAGATACTTTTTTCATTGAAAAATATCTTATTGATAATGATTTTTATTACAAGCGATTTCATTTAGGATAGTTTCAAAATATGTAAAAAAACGACATGTTTTTTTGGTTTCATTGGTTGTTTTTGAATAAAGAATATGATTATAATAAAATTGCAAATCAAATCTATTCGTATATCTTTGGTAATATGGTCCAAAAGTCTCTACCCACTAACCGTAAATATGTGGACTATGATAGAACACTTTTTTTCGTGCTTCTATCGTTAAACGATAGTTTTTTTATTTGCTAACACTAACGAAAAGGGGAACGAAAAAATGTTAGAAAAAGTGTTTAAGATTAGTGAACGTAAAACTACAGTAAAAACAGAAATTTTCGCTGGGATTACTACGTTCATGACGATGGCCTACATCTTAGTAGTACAATCGTCAATGATGGAAGCTGCAGGTATGGATAAAGGGGCAATGATGGTTGTCACTGCATTATTGGCTGCGGCTTTTTCAATTTTCATGGGGGTTTATGCTAACTTACCATTTGCTTTATCTGCTGGAATGGGGTCTAATGCAGTTATGGCATATACATTAGTTGGCGGTGGAATTTGTACTTGGCAAACTGCTTTAGGTATGACTTTCATTTCAGGGATGGTTTTCTTATTATTAACAGTATTTGGACTTCGTGATTTAATTGTTAAATCAATACCTAAGACTATTAAAATTGCGATTGGAACAGCAGTTGGGTTCTATATTGCTCAATTAGGATTTAGTAATGGACATTTAATGAACTTATCATCAGGTTCAATTAAAATGGGTGATGTTACTGATCCAGCTACTTTATTAACAATCATTGGATTAATCATTGCAATTGTATTAACAGTAAAAAAAGTAAAAGGAGCAATCCTTATTTCAATTATTGCTACTACAGTAGTTGGTATTTTTATGAATTTAGTAACAGTACCATCAAGTTTCTTTAATTTAGTACCACCATCAATTTCACCAGTGGCATTTAAATTAGATATCATGGGAGCATTAAAATTATCATTATTCCCATATATGTTCAGTTTCTTTATTGGAGATTTCTTCTCAACACTTGGTACAGTTTTAGGTGTTTCATCAAAAGCTGGGTTATTAGATGAAAATGGTGATTTACCAGAAATCAAAAAACCATTCTTAGTAGATGCTATTGGAACAGTTGTTGGATCAATCTTTGGTTCTACTGTTCTTACAACATTTATTGAATCTGCAGCTGGAGTAGAAGAAGGTGGAAGAACTGGGTTAACAGCAGTTTCTACTGGTATCTGTTTCCTATTAACAATCTTCATTGCGCCACTTGCATTAATGATTCCAACAGAAGCTACTGCTCCTGCATTAATCCTTGTAGGTGTATCAATGTTATCAAGTATCAAAGATATTAATTTAGAAGATGCTACTGATTCAATTGTAGCGTTCTTAACAATCATGTTTACAATCTTCGCTGGTGGGTTAGGAAACGGAATCAGTGTTGGTATTATTTCATATGTAGCTTTAAAATTATTCACAGGAAAAATTAAAGATTTAAATATTGGAATTATTGTATTAGCAATTCCATTAATTCTTAACTATATTCTATAAAAGGAGAATAATATGCAATTACCAATAAAAGATAGGCTTGGCTTAGTAGATGCAGCAATGGGGCGTAAAGACTGCGATGTAGTATTACGTAATGCTCAAATTGTTAATGTTATTACTGGTGAAGTATATAAAGGAAATGTTGGAATTTATGATGGATTCATTGCTCATGTTCAATGTGATCCAGATAATTTAAATAGAGTAGAAACACCTTTAAAAGGAGCAGTAGAATATGATTTAACTGGCAAGTATTTAATTCCTGGTTTCATTGATGCTCATATTCATATTGAAAGTACTATGATGACTCCTCGTCATTTTGTGGAAGCAGCGCTTCCTCATGGTACAACAACAATCATTACTGATCCACATGAAATCGCAAATGTGTGTGGTTTAGAAGGTGTAAAGTATATGATAGAAAATAGTAGTGATGTGCCAATGCGTCAATACGTTTTAGCACCATCATGTGTACCAGCAGTTTTAGGTAAAGAAAATGCTGGAGCGGAATTCTTTGCGAAAGAAATTGAAGAAATGTTATCTTATGATCGTTTAATTGGTTTAGCTGAAGTTATGGACTTCATTGGTGTTATCAATAACGATTCTAGAATGGTTGATATTATCAATGTTATGAAACAAAGAGATATGTTTATTCAAGGTCATGCCCCATTTATGTCTGGTCGTGAATTATCAGCTTATTTATGTGGTGGACCAACAAGTGATCATGAAAATAGATTAGGACAAGAAGCACGCGATAAAATGCGTAATGGAATGTATGTTGATGGACGTGAAAGTTCAATCTCTAAAAACTTACATGAAATTATTCCTGGTGCTAAAGATTTAAAATATAAAGATCATTTGACATTATGTACAGATGATAAAGAAGCGGACGACGTTTTATATGAAGGTCATATGAACGAAGTAGTTAGACAAGCTCAAAAGTATGGTTTAGATCCTATCGATGCAATCCGCTCTGCCACTTATAATGTTGCCAGAGAAGTTGGTATCAAAAACTTAGGAGCGATTGCTCCAGCCTTTGTAGCTGACTTAGCTGTTGTAGATTCATTAGAATCATTAAAAGTTGAAAAGGTATTCTTTGAAGGTAAATTAGTAGCTCAAGATGGGCAATTAGTAGAAAAACTTCCAATTAAAACTTTTACATTAGAAGATAGAAATACTGTCTATGTTGATCGTGTTGATGAAGAAATGTTTAAATTTAAAGCACCTATCCAAGATGGATTACAAGAAACATTAGTTATGACTTATAACACAGCTGCTGGTTCGGCAACTGAAGTAGTCTATGAAAAACTACCAGTTAAAGATGGTTACTTAGATATTAGCCATGATAATGGACTTAAATATGCTCTTGTTATTAATAGACATCCAGGTAAGAACACTATTGGTTATGGTGTAGTTCGTAACTTTGGTACACACCATGGGGCAGTAGCGAGTACTGTAAGTCATGATAGTCATAATCTAACTGTAGTATTTGATACACCAGAAAATGCTATGATAGTTGTTAAGGACTTGATTGCAAATGGTGGTGGAATGTCATGTGCTGAAAATGGGCAATTAAAAGAACATTTAATTTTATCTATTGCTGGACTTATTTCAAAATTACCAGCTAAGGAATTAGCGGAGGAATCAGCTAAAATGAAAAAAGCCTTACAAGAGTTAGGGTTAGTAGAAATAGTTAACCCTTTACTTCGTATTGCAACATTAGCTTTACCTGTTATTCCTAATGTTAAGATGTCTGATTTAGGTATTATAGATGTATTAACACAACAATTGTTACCTTTATATAAAGATTAATTAGATAAGGACAGCCTTCAGGGTTGTCTTTTTTTTGCAAAGTTACTAGTAGAATATGACAGATTTGGTATAATGTACTTAATAGGAATAATGAATGGAGATAACTATGGACTTTAATGAAATAATGATGGAGTTAGAAGCGTTAGGAACGGAAAGAGGAAAGAAGGCTTATCTATCGAGGGGAGTAAAAGAACCATTATTTGGTGTAGCGACTGGCTCAATGAAAGCAATCCTAAAAAAGGTTGGTAAAAATCAAGAATTAGCGAATCAATTATATGCTACAGGTAATTTTGATGCGATGTATTTAGCTGGCATGATTGCTAATACTAAAGATATGACTAGAGATAATTTTGCTGAGTGGATGGAGAGTGCATATTGTTATATGATTTCAGATCATATTGTGGCAGTTACTTTAGCAGAAACAGATTTTGCTCAAGAAGTAGCTGACAAATGGATTGAAAGTGAACATGAATTATATCAATCAGCAGGTTGGGCTACTTATGAGTGGTTATTAGGAAATCGCAAGGATAGTGAATTTGTAGAAGAAAAAATTGAAGGTATGCTAAAAAAAATAGAATCACAAATTAATGATAAACCTAATCGTGTACGTTATGCTATGAACAACTTTATATCTGCTGTGGGTGTATCTTATATTCCATTAACACAGGTTGCGATAGAGACATCAAGGCGCATTGGTGATATTGAGATATTTACTGGAATTGGTGAATGTCAAGTGGATATGGCTAAAGAAGTTATTAATAATGCAATGATAAAGGGTAGAATTGGCTTTAAAAGAAAAAATGTTCGTTGTTAAAAGGAGAAAATATGAATAATTTTGAAGAGTTGTTAATTATTTTAGAGAAAAGATTTATAGAAAATATGCATCGTCATCTTGATATCAATTGGAAAGACATATTAGATAAATTGGATGAAGATAAATTATCTATTTTAAAACAAATGGAAGATAGTGGTGGAGAGCCAGATGTAGTGAGTTTAGATAATAATACATATGTTTATTGTGATTGCTCTAAAGAAAGTCCTGATGGAAGAAGAAGTTTATGCTATGATCAACTAGCTTTAGATAAGCGTAAACAAAATAAACCTGCAGGTAATGTTTGTTCTTTAGCGGAAATTATTGGAATTGAGCTTTTGGATGAACAAGAATATTATGCGTTACAAGAACTAGAACCATTTGATCTTAAAACATCAAGTTGGATAAAAACTCCTGAAAGGATTAGGCAACTAGGTGGAGCACTGTTTTGTGAAAATAGATATCAACAAGTATTTACATATCATAATGGAGCAGATTCATATTATGGAGCTCGTAGTTTTAGGGGAAAACTAAAGATTTAATAAAGAATGAAAATAGTTGAAGTTATAGTGAATTTTATTAAGAGATAAAGAAACACGAATTTTTATTCGTGTTTTTCATATACATATAGATATTATTTCATTAATCAATACTTAATCCTAAAGTAATCCAAAAACTCTTTGAATCTATCTTGAGCTGCTAGACAAGTGTCAATTAAATAAGTATTATCGTTATCCCATTCTTTGAGTCCACGATAGTAGAACATACGCTTACTATCTTCAATAATAAATGGGACAATATTATGTTTAAGGCATTCTTTAAACATTATCAATCTTCCAACTCTCCCGTTGCCATCTTGAAATGGATGAATTCTTTCAAACTGTACATGAAAATTAATAATATCTTCAATTGTTTTATGCTTTATGGCGTTATATGTAAAGAGTAATTCAGTCATCATGCTAACAACATCTTCAGGTGAAGCAGTATCGTTTCCACCAACTTCATTAGGTATTTTCTTATAGTCACCAATTGCAATCCAATCCTTGGTCTCATCAGAAGTTGATGATTTAAGCCTTTTATGCAAATCTTTTATGAAAAATTGTGATAATGGTTTATGCGCATTATCGATTATCATATCTATGCACCTAAAATGGTTAACCGTTTCGACGATATCATCTACTTTGCTTGAATTGTTTTCAAAACCTATCGTATTAGTTTCAAATATATATCTTGTTTGTTCTTCAGAAAGTTGGTTACCTTCAATATGATTTGAATTATATGTTAAGTAAATTTGTATCTTATGATATATACCACCAGATAATTTTGATTCTTTTTCAATGCGCAAAGTATCTAATAAATAATGTTGTAAAGTGCTTTGCTTATTTAATCTAATTGGTTTTTTAGTCCCAATAGGGATGAACCAGGTTTTCCCATTTAATATGGCACCAGGAACACGACCAATGGCGCAATAGTTTCTAACGCTACGCTCAGATAGATCCCATTTTTTTGCAATTTCTTTCACAGAGATATATTCCATACTATCACATCCTCATTTTTATTATATCATCTATCGGCAATAATATATAATATTTTTGATAGAATATCAAAATAATTTTGCCGATAAATAGTAAATGAAAGCCACTATATAGTGGCTTTAAGAAATTATTTTCTTGTTAATTCAAAAGCTTGTCCAGGAGCTATAATTCTAATTCTTTCTTTATTAATAATTCTAGCCATTAAATCTGCCGGATTACCATTAAAAGCATTCATTTCCGGAGCATCCACTGTTCCCCAATGAATTAGTATTAAATCAGCTTTTGGATACGTATTAGCAAGTTTAATGGCGTTTTCTAGGCCAATATGCCAAGAGTTATCAGAGAAATCAAATAAGATTACATCTGGTTCTTTCATAGTTAAGTGAGCATCGAGTAAACGTGAATCCCCAACCATCCAAATGGAACCATCAGGGGTATCTAACCAATATCCACAATAATCCTCAAAGGCATATTTTCTAATCTTACTATACTTGCTACTTTCATTTTGCCAAGCATGATCTGCGGGAGTTAAAGTTATTTTAATGTTGCCGATAGAGAATTCTTCATCTATATCATGACCAAAACCATTATATCCCTCTATTTGAAATAATTCATTTAGATAATGTGGTCCATGGTATTCTTTAGCGTTTAAATCCTTACACGTCATACGACTAAAATGATCGTTATCACAGTGCGTGATTAAGACTGCATCTAGGTTGATGGCATTCTTAGGATCAAGAGGCATATCAACTAATAATGGCAAATCGAATCCTTCTAATAATGGGTCTATCATAATAGTAGTACCACGACTATTAATCATTACCCCAGCACTGGATAACCAATATATTTTAGTAGTGTCTATTTCTTTAAAATCTTCCTTTGTCATCAAGACTGTCTTAGGAGCGATGGCTTGAGTCATTATAGCGCACCTACTACAATATGAGGCACATATGGCTCTTCTAAATAAGCCATTTCTTCATCAGTTAGAGTTACATCTAATGCTCCAACTGCCTCTTCTAAATGAGATATCTTAGTAGCTCCAATGATTGGTGACACTACAGTATCTTTTTGTAGCAACCATGCAAGAGCTACTTGCGTTCTAGAAACACCTTTTTTAATAGCTATTTCGGCTACTCTTTCTACAATTACCTTATCAGTATCAATAGTCGCATCGTATTTACTTTTAGCTGTAGTATCTGTTTCAAATCTTTTAGTAGTGGCAGCCCAATCTCTGGTTAGTCTTCCAGATG
The DNA here is from genome assembly GCA_031555175.1 of Coprobacillaceae bacterium. GTDB lineage: Bacteria > Bacillota_I > Bacilli_A > Erysipelotrichales > Coprobacillaceae > JAVBUP01. Next base: position 784 of record JAVBUP010000077.1, on the reverse strand, counting down.
CTAAAGGAGAGTATGGTGTACAAGCTACATTTGTATCTTTCATGAATGGCACCATTTCACGTTCTTCTTCACGATATAACATATTATAGTGACTTTGCATTGAAATGAACTTTGTCCAACCATTCTTCTCAGCCACATATTGCATCTTTTGGAATTGCCATGCATACATCGCTGAAGCACCAATATATCTAACTTTTCCAGATTCTACTAAATCATGTAATGCTTTCATTGTCTCTTCTACAGGAGTTGAAGCATCAAATCTATGAATGATTAATAGATCAATATAATCTAATCCTAATCTTTTTAATGAATTATCTACTTCGGTCATAATAGCTTTTCTAGATAATCCTCTAGCATTAGGTCCTTGTCTCATTCCCATAAATACTTTTGTTGCAACAACAACTTCATCTCTATTAGCATATTCTCTAATCGCTTCTCCAAGTATTTCTTCACTTACCCCATATGAATAAACATTAGCTGTATCAAAGAAGTTAATTCCTAGTTCTAAAGCTTTTTTAATAACTTCCTTACTTTCTTCTTTTAATAATACCCATTGATGAAACCCAGTTGCAGGATCTCCAAATCCCATACAACCCAAACATATTCTAGATACTTCTAATCCACTATTTCCTAATTTAACATATTCCATTATTGTATCTCCTCGTATAATGTATTTGTAAAGTTTTTAATGAGACTTTACTAACTCAATATAGACATCGGATAATCCTAAAGTATAATAAGGTTGAATACTAGATTATTGGGATATTCTTTCTCTCCATGTTGC
>JAVBUP010000014.1:0-48446 GCA_031555175.1 Coprobacillaceae bacterium | reverse complement strand
AGGATCAAACTCTCCATTGTTTAGTTTGAATGTATTTCTACATTTAGCTCATTTCCTAATTCCCTCTTCTTTTTTTTCAGCTTCGAGGTCGCTGATTTGTTATTGTTATTGACGTGTTCTGTTTAGTTTTCAAGGATCTTTGTCAACCAACTCTAATTAGCGGCGACTTGTATATAATACCATAAGCGAAATATACTGTCAACAATTTTATAATTTAATTTTCGAAATTTTTTTAGGTATTTTTATACAGTCTTTATCATTCTATTTTAGAGTCCATCACGTATCATTTGCTGTTACTATTTGATATAGATATCAATATATTAGTCCATATCATTTTGTACAGATTGCCATTACCCTCTCCTCCAACTCCTTTTAAATTTTTCTTAATTATGATATTTTATTGACTGCTTTATAAAACAATATTTCATAAAATATCTTATCTACTTATTAAGTATTAATCTTGATGAAGAAAAAAAGAATGCTTCTCGCATTCGTTGATTAGATTTTTCCAAATTTAAGGATAGATTAGTAGTTTGACTATTATAGATACCAAACTACCTAAATTGCTTCCTCATATATTTTTACCTCTGGTGATATCAAAATCTCTCCATCCACACTTGTTTGTGGGATTTTTCGGTTTTCTATCACTCTCCAAAGAACAATAATTATTCCTCGACCAATACAAGTGATACAAACCGCCCAATATATCCCCTCTAAACCAATCTGTTGAGATAGTAAGTAGGCTAATGGTACACGTACTACGTTACTAATAATACTTATTGCGCTAGGCGGCACCGTATTTCCACACCCTCGAAACATCCCCGCCGAAACTCCTTCTACGCACATAAATACTTGGCATAATGCAAGGATATGTAGATATGATGCTCCCATTGTTTGCAGCTTATCTCCTTGTAAGAAAAGTCCAGTTAAATGATATCCACCGAAATAAAGCCCTAAAGTTACTATTATGCCCCAGACAAGCATAACTATAGATCCAATTCTAAAGCATTGATGAATACGTTCCCATTTCTTTCCACCATAATTTTGACCTATAAAGGCTGTCACGGCGCTAGCAAATCCTCCCCCGATTAACCACGAAAGAGATTCCATTTGAGTTCCAACTTGTTGAACTGCTACTGCATCAGTACCAAAAGTGTTCACGATACGAGATACCACCATTGCTAATAAAGTGAATAATCCACTTTCTAGAGCGATTGGTAAAGACCATTTGAAAATTTGTGAAATTTTTTGTTTATCTAGTTTTGTACGAAAAGCAAACTTTTCGAAAGGTCTTCCCTTCGCCTTTTTTATACAAATTATGAATAGAACACAAACAGTTATTTGCCCAATAATTGTAGCGAGCGCTGCCCCAGATACACCCAAATCAAAAACAAGAATCATAAGCGGATCTAAAATCATGTTTATTACTAACCCAGCAGCATTAACGTAAAAAGTTAATTTAGAATTACCTGAAGCCGTAAAGCATGCATTGATTGTTCCCGATATGAATGTTGGTATTATACCAATCGCTACAATACGCATATAGATAGCAGCAGCAGTTTCGACCTCTACACTTTGGACACCAAATACACCAATTAATTCTTTTGGGAAAAGAAGCATCATTCCCCCAAATGCGGCTCCTAAGATTAAAGAAAGCCATAAAGAATGTTGCCCATAGGCGGCAGCAGTCTCCTTATCTTGACGTCCTAAATACTGTGATACTCCTATATTAGCTCCCATTTGCCCGATTAATACAAAAGCTACAGATAACCATAAATACATTCCTGAAAGTCCACTTGCTGCTACGGAATCAGATCCAGTTTTTCCTAACCAAAACATATCCGTTAAATTGTATGCCATCTGCATCAACTGAACTCCCATTATTGGGATCGCAACCATAAGCAATTTGTTTATAATTGGTCCATTTGTTAAATCATAATTTTTTTCTTTCATAATAGTTTACATTCTCCATACTCGATTTGTCTATCCTATCATAAAAGACATAAAAAGACAATGCGTTATATATTTCAATATTTGAAAGCATTGTTTGTGCAATGTTTGCTATAATTGTTATATATTAATATAGAAAGGGATTTTATATGAAAAAGAAAATAATCTTCTTTGATATCGATGGCACACTAGTTGATTTTCCAAATAATATGGACACTCCTCTACCAAGTACTATCGATGCCTTTAATAAATTGAGAGCCGCTGGTCACTATATAGTTATTGCCACTGCGAGAGCGGATGTTATACCTTCACTAAAAGATATTCAATTCGATGGTTATATTTTTTGCAATGGTAACTACATAGAAATGAATAAGCAAGTTTGGTTCGATAACATATTCACACCAGATCAAATAGAATTTATGGCTAATCTATTTAAGCATTATAATGCTGAATATACATTCGGTGGACATCACGGAGGTTGGATGAGCAGTGCTGATCACCCGCTTATTCTAAGACAAATGGAATTATTTGCCAAAGGTCACTACGATCCAACAAATGTTGATCCTAAAATGCTTACTTGGAAATGTGAAGATGTTATTGCTAATATGGCTACTGTTATGTTCAATAGCGAGAAAGATATGCGCGAATGTTTAGCCAAGGTTCCCCGTGATTGGGTTGTTGATCCATATACAATTGGGAATATCCGTGCTGATATAAGCTTGCCTGGCTTCACAAAAGGTACTGCCGTTGAATTTGTATATAAAAAATTAGGGATTGATATTAATGATACTTATGCCTTTGGAGATGCACAAAATGATTTAGAAATGATGAGTCTTGTTGGTTATGGCGTATGCATGGGTAATGGTACTTCTGAAATGAAAGCAAAAGCCAAATACATTACAGATTCTGTTAATAAGGATGGAATATATAATGCCCTTATTAAACTTGACCTCATTCACTGACATAATATCCTCTAGAATACACTTTCAATAGAAGGGAATGATAATAATGAAAGAATTTCCAACACATATAGTCTCAGTAACTGGTATAGTTGAAAAAGATGATGAAGTATTATTAGTTAAACATAATATGCGAGATTGGGTTCCACCTGGCGGACAAGTTGAAAATGGTGAAAGTTTAGTTGAAGCTCTAATTCGAGAAATAGCTGAGGAATCATCTATTACTGTTGAAGTTGGCAAATTATTTTTTGTAGGGTCCAATGTAGCATCACGTAAAGGGTTTGGTGAATATGATAATGTTCCAACAAAAGTCACCTTTAATTTCATCTGTAAATATATATCAGGCACTCCTACTCCCTCAAATGAAAACTCAGAGTCAATCTGGGTTAAACGAAATGATGCTATTTCATATATTAAATCACCTGCGATGATTGAACAGTATATCCATTATCTTAAATACGATGGTGAAATATGCTATTGCTCATATATAACGAAGCCTACGTTTACTATTTTAGATAAACAATACATATAATAACATAACAATAAAGACCGGAATATCCGGTCTTTTCTATCGAGAAATTTTCAAACGATTAATTGCTTTTTTCAAAGCTATATCTACTCTAACTAAATCAATATCTTCTCTTTTACTTGCTATTCTTTCTTCAGCTCTTAGCTTTGCAGCTTCCGCTCTAGCAGTATCAATATCCTCAGCCTTTTCAATTGCATCAGTCATAATAATTGTTTCATGCTTATCAACATGTAAGAATCCACCAGCTATCGCAAATGATGAAGACTCTGTTCCAATGTGATAATGCATCTCGCCAATTGCTAAAACTGTAACCAATGGTAGATGATTTGGTAAAATACCCATTTGCCCATTTACAGTATCAAGTGTTAAATCATCAACTGCTCCTTGAAAATAAAGTCCATGTGGTGTAACGATTTTTAAGTTAATCTTGTTACTCATTTAATGTTTTCGCTTTTTCGATTGCATCTTCAATAGTTCCCACATAGTAGAAGGCTTGTTCAGGAAGATCATCGTGTTTACCTTCTAAGATTTCTTTAAATCCACGAATAGTTTCTTCAACAGGAACATAAATACCATCATTTCCTGTAAATTGACTAGCTACATGTAATGGTTGAGATAAGAAGTTACGAATACGACGGGCGCGTCCAATAACTGCTTTATCATCATCTGATAATTCATCCATTCCAAGAATTGCAATAATATCTTGAAGTTCTTGGAATCTTTGTAATATTTCTTGAATACCATGAGCAACTTCATAATGATCTTTTCCTACAATTAAAGGATCTAAAGCTCTACTCGCAGAGTTAAGTGGGTCGACAGCAGGATATAATCCTAGCGCCGCAATATCACGATCAAGCACTACTTTCGAATCAAGATGCGTAAAAGTTGTGGCAGGAGCTGGATCTGTTAAGTCATCGGCAGGCACATAAACCGCTTGAACAGACGTTACCGAACCTGATCTTGTTGAAGTAATACGCTCTTGTAACTGCCCCATTTCAGTTGCAAGCGTTGGCTGATATCCAGCTTGACTTGGCACACGTCCAAGCAATGCTGATACTTCTGATCCCGCTTGCGTAAAACGGAAAATGTTATCTATAAACAATAATACGTCTTGAGATTCTTCATCTCTAAAATATTCAGCCATTGTCAATCCTGATAGGGCAACACGCATACGAGCTCCTGGGGGCTCATTCATTTGACCAAATACTAATGAAGTCTTTGAAAGTACGCCACTATCCATCATTTCATGGTATAGATCATTCCCTTCACGACTACGCTCTCCAACACCAGCGAATACTGAGATCCCACCATGTTGAGTAGCAATGTTGTTAATTAACTCTTGAATAACAACAGTTTTACCTACACCTGCCCCACCAAACAAACCAACTTTACCACCTTTTATAAATGGGCATATTAAGTCAACAACTTTAATTCCTGTTTCAAGAATTTCAGTTTCAGTTCTTTGTTCAATATAGTCTGGGGCTTCGCGATGAATCGGCATTCTTCGCACTGTATCAGGTACTTGTTCTTTTTCATCAATTGGATTTCCTAATACGTTAAACATTCTACCTAATGTTTCCGGTCCAACAGGCACACTAATCGGTTTTCCTGTATCGATGGCATCAATTCCACGAATAAATCCATCTGTTGAATCCATCGCAACACAACGAACGATATCATCACCAACATGCTGTGCTACCTCAACAATCAGAACTCTTTCATTATTAGTTATTTCTATCGCATTATTTAACGCTGGTAATACCGCGTCATTTGGGAAAGCTACGTCAATTACCGGTCCAACAATACGAACTACTTTTCCGACATTTTTGTTTTCCATCCAATGTCCTCCTATACCCTAGAACCAGCAACAATTTCTGAAATCTCTTGCGTAATTGCCGCTTGTCTAGCTTGATTATATTTTAATAATAGACTATCTATTAATTCACTAGCGTTATCTGTTGCAGTATCCATGCTTGCACGTCTTGCTGCATTTTCGCTTGTTATTGATTCAAATAGCATTCCTGTAAATACAGATTGCATATACATGGGAACTAATTGATCTAATACAACTTCTTTATTTGGCTCAAAGATTGTATATGAGTACTCTCCATCTGCCTCAAACTCATCTTTTTCAATGGGTAGCAATGTTGAAATAGTTGGAGTAAAAGTTAAGTTATTGATAAACTCTGTATAAACTACATGTATCTTATTCACTTCACCACTAATATATTTCTTTAACACCTCATTAATTAAGCGATTGATATAACCAATATTTTGACTGCTAGATAATGACATATACTCTTTATTGATTACTTTGCTACGCACTTTAAAATAGTGAGCTGCTTTACCACCAACTACATATACTTCATCTCGTTCTCTAATCTTTGACACCGCAAGTTTAAGTGCATTCGAATTATACCCACCGCACAATCCCAAATCAGAGGAAATAATAATGTATAGTTCTTTATCACTTTTACTTAAACTAGTATATTTGCTTTCTTCTTCCATACCATTCAAGACTTTCGCTACACTATGTCTAATTAAACGATAATAGTCTCTACGTTCTTCCATGATATTTCTGCTTTTTCTTAACTTTGCAGTGGCAACTAGTGTCATTGCTTTAGTAATTTTCTTTGTTGATTCTACAGATTTAATGCGACGCCTTATCGCTTGTGTTCCTGTAGCCATACTATTGTCCTAAAGTTTTAAGATATTGTTCAACAAATTTACTCATTACTTCTTTAAGATTAGCTTCAACATCCTTAGAAATTTCTTTTTCATTTTTGATTGTATTTACCAAATCAGAGTGACTAATTGTAATATGTTCTAATAACTCAGACATAAATTCTGCTATCTTATGGTCTGGAATATTCTTTGTAAAACGATGTTTTAATGCAAATAACGACAATACTTGCGATTCGATATTTCTTGGTGAGTATTGACCTTGTTTTAGTACTTCTCTTACCTTCTTTCCATGATCAAGAACAGCTAAAGTCGCTGCATCTAAATCAGATCCAAACTGTGAGAATGCTAACATTTCTGCATATTGCGCAAGTTCAAGTTTTAATGTTCCAGAAACTTGCTTCATTGCCTTAATTTGTGCTGATGAACCAACACGTGAAACTGATAATCCCGTATCGACCGCCGGTCTAAATCCAGAGTTAAATAAATCTTGCAATAAGAAGATTTGCCCATCTGTGATTGAAATAATATTCGTAGGAATATATGCAGAGATATCCCCTGCTTGCGTTTCAACTATCGGTAAAGCAGTGATCGATCCACCACCATGGTTCTCATTTAACTTACATGCTCTTTCTAATAAACGACTATGTAAGTAGAATACATCTCCAGGATATGCTTCACGCCCTGGTGCACGTTTCAATAATAACGACATAGTACGATAAGCTACTGCGTGTTTAGATAAATCATCGTAAACAATTAGTACATCTTTTCCTTCTTCAAGCCATTCTTCAGCAATTGCGCAACCAGCATATGGTGCAATATATTGAACAGGCGCTAATTCCGACGCTGATGCAGATACAACTGTTGTATACTCCATCGCCCCTCCAACTTTTAATCTTTCAACAATTTGTGCAACTGTAGAATTCTTTTGTCCTATTGAAACATAAACACAATATATGTTTTGTCCCTTTTGATTTAAAATGGTATCAATTGCAATAGCTGTTTTCCCTGTTTGTCTATCTCCGATAATTAACTCACGTTGCCCTCTTCCGATTGGAATAATAGCATCAATCGTTGTAATCCCAGTTTGTAGTGGTTGATTTACCGACTTACGAGTCATAACTCCAGGTGCTACTCTTTCAATTGGACGATGATTTGTCGAATGAATTGGTCCTTGTCCATCGATAGGCTGCCCAAGTGCATTTACAACACGTCCAAGCATACCATCACCAACAGGTACCTCAACTACACTTTTAGTGCGCTTTACTTCGTCACCTTCCTTAATCAATGTATCATTCCCCAGTAATACTGCTCCAACGTATGTTTCTTCAAGATTCATTACCATTCCATAAACATCATTTGGAAATAACAATAACTCTCCAGCAATTGCATCATCCAAGCCATGAATTAATGCAACACCATCACCAACAGATATTACTGTACCGATATTTTTTGACTCAATTTGGTCTTTATATCTTTTAATTTGTTCTTTTAAAATCAAACTTATTTCATCCGGTCTTAAATTCAATTGATTCACCTACCTTCCTTGTAATAGTTCATGTTTCAATGAATCGATACGATTAGCGATAGTTCCATCGATAACTTCGTTACCTATGACTACCTTCACACCACCGATTAAACTACGATCTATTTTTGTTGTCAATTCAACTTTTGCATTTAGTTTTTCTTCTAAAGCCGCTCTTATTTTTGTTTCTTCAGATTTATTTAATGCAAAAGCAGTATATAAAATACCCTCTTTAATATTGTTGTGTTTGTTATATAAATGAGTAAAACATAAAACTATTTCTTGCAAATGGTCAAAACGACCATGGTCAATAAGTAATTTTAATGTATTAAGCACATACAACCCCACCGCATTACTAAAACTAGCTTCTAACACTATTTTCTTATCTGTCTTTTTTACACGTGGATTTTTGAAAAAAGCACAACTTTCATCATCATTTCTCAATATGCTTGAAACAACCTTCAAGTCGCTTAAAAAACTATCTAACTCGTTTACCTCTAGTGCTAAATCAAACATCGCTTGACTGTAACGAATCGCTACATTATCCATTAATGCTTAACACCTTTAACGAATTCTTCTATGTAATTACTATTTAATTTAGCATCCATTTCTTGATCCACAATCTTACGCGTTGCCTCAAGAGCAACTTCTACTATTTCTTGTCTCATAGCCTCAGCAGCCATTTCTTTTTGCATTTCGATTTCTTTTTTTGTTTGTTCAATTCTGATTCTTGCTGTAGCTTTAGCTTCGGCAATGATTTCATCACTAATTCTAGTTGCATCATCTTTAGCTCTTAATACAGTGTTCTTGTATTCTAGAATTGCCTCTTGAACTTGTTTTTCGCTTTCTGCAATCAGCAACTTAGCTCGTTCATTGTATTCACTAGCTTCTTTCATGTTTGTTTCAATCGCTTCTGCGCGTGCATTTAAATATTTTTGCATTGGCACCCATAGTAACCTCTTGAAAAAATATAACATAACGCCTGTAGCGATTAACTGAGTAGCCATAGTAGCAAAATTCGGGAATAACTTCCCAGCTATATCAATTGTCATCTACGCTTCCTCCTTATCGATATTTTTTAATATGCAAATAATAATAAGAAAGCGATTAATAAACCATAGATTGCAACTGTTTCAGAAATAGCACAACCTACAATCATCATTAAACGAATTTTGTTTTCTGCTTCTGGATTTCTACCTACTGCTTCTACTGCTGTAGCTGCTGCTTTCCCTTCTCCTAATGCTGTTGCAAAACCTGCAAATACTGCGATTGCTGCTGCAATTGCGATTAATCCTTTATCTGTCATTTTTATTTCTCCTTTTTTTACGCTTCTAATGCGATATTAATACTTGATAATGTAATAAATATAAATGTTTGTACTGCTCCAGCAAATATATCAAAATACATGTGAAGCCATGGGGCTACTAGTGCCCCTAAGAAATTTATCGGCGAGTTTAATAATGTCATTGATATCCAAGCCGTAAAACTATAAACTAAACTCATCAATACTGCCCCAGATAATATATTACCAAACAAACGTAATGATAACGATACAATCGGTGTGAATGTACTAATTATATTCATTGGTAACAGTATAGGTATTGGGTCAATAAATCTTTTAAAATATCCCCAACCATTTGCCTTGATTGCTACAATATGGATATTTACCCATGAGATAATCCCTAATGTTAATGTAATACTTAAATTGCTAGTCGGACTATCAAACCCTAACAACCCTGATATATTGCTGATAAATATATATGCAAACATCAAGAAGAAGTATGGAAAATATGTTTTTTCTAAATTTGCAGGCATAACAGATCTTTCAAACTTTTGAAACATATCTACTAAGACTTCAAGTATTAAAACTACTCCTTTTGGTTTTTCTAAAGGGTTGGCTGCTTTCACTTTTTTTCCAGCCCACCAACTAAAGAACACTAGCAAACTCATAATAATTAAAGAGAAGATTAGCTCTACTTGAATTACTATATTCATTCATTTATCACTTCCTTTTTATTTCCGATATGAAATGTCATAATCGTTACTTTCACAATTCCATACCCTACCGCTACAAAGAATATACTAATATATTGTGGGTATATTACTGCTAGCGCAAATCCAGCAATATATAAGAACATCCTCATTAAGTAGCTAAACATTACTACTCCGACTAACGCCATAGATTTATTACCCTTAACAACTATATCAGTGAATAATACTGTAAGCATAAAAACTATGTAACTAATAACATATCCTACAATTAGACCTACTGGATAGGCGATATTCTCAAAGTATACCCCAATCACTATGCTAATAATAAGTAATCCTATAAACCACCACAAAGATTTTCTAACAATATCTTTTTCGCTATTCATTACTTCGTTCCGAATAAACGATCTCCAGCATCGCCTAGCCCTGGCACAATATATCCGTTTTCATTTAATTTTTCATCTAGCGCTGCAACATATAAATCAACATCTGGATGATCTTTTTCAATAACGGCAATTCCTTCTGGGGCGGCTACTAAGCAAACAAGTTTAATATCTTTCGCTCCCCTTTTCTTAATATTTGTGATGGCAGCACTTGCCGACCCTCCAGTAGCTAACATTGGATCTAATACCATTGTTACTGCCTCTGGCATACATGGTGGAAACTTAGCGTAATATTCTTGAGGTAATAATGTTTCCTCATCTCTAAACATTCCAATATGCCCAATTTTAGCATTAGGAATTAATGTCTTAATGCCATCAACCATCCCTAATCCAGCTCTTAAAATAGGTACAAGAACTATTTCCTTTGCTAACTCCTTACCAATCATTTTTGTAATAGGAGTTTCAATTTCTACATCTTTAAGTTGTAAATCTCTAGAAATTTCATAAGCCATAAGACCAGCTATCTCATCTAGATTATCCCTAAAATCTTTAGTCCCTGTTTCAATTTTTCTCATTGTTGTTAATTTATGAGTAATTAACGGATGATTTAATACTTTTGTTGCCATATTTGTCCCCCTTTATTTTATATATGTCAAATCTCTATATAGTTCAAATTGATCAGTCAATTTAATTACTTCATTTCTGCATTCATTAATAATAGCTTCATTGTCGTAATTCTTTAATGCCCTACCAATTATTCTACCAACTCTAGTAAACTCTTCTTCTTTAAACCCTCTTGTAGTCATTGCCGGTGTTCCCAAACGAATTCCACTTGTATGGAATGGTTTTTCAGTATCGAATGGAATGGAATTTTTATTACATGTAATAAAAATATCATCTAAGATTCTTTCTGCTTTTTTTCCAGTTAATCCAGTCGTAGATTTTACATCAACCAGCAACATATGATTATCTGTTCCTCCAGATACCAATTTGAACCCTTCTGCTCTTAAAACACTTTCTAGTGCTTTAGAGTTCTTAATTATCTGCTTTGCGTATTCTTTAAACTCATTTTGTAATACTTCGCCAAAACATGCTGCCTTAGCTGCAATTATATGTTCCAAAGGTCCGCCTTGCATTCCTGGGAAAACGGTTTTATCAAGTTTCTCTGCAAACTCTTTCTTACAAAGAATTGCGCCTCCACGTGGACCACGAAGTGTCTTGTGAGTTGTAGTTGTTACGAAATCTGCATAAGGCACAGGACTAGGATGAACTCCCGCCGCGATTAGACCAGCAATATGCGCCATATCTACCATAAAGTATGCCCCAACTTCATCTGCAATTTCTTTAAATCTTTTAAAATCAATGATTCTTGAATAAGCGCTTGCGCCTGCAATAATCAGTTTAGGTTTTACTTCTCTAGCGATTCTTGCAACTTCATCATAGTCAATCATTTCAGTTTCTGGATTTACTCCATATCCATAAAACTCATAACTCTTACCCGAGAAATTTAATGGATGTCCATGAGTTAAATGACCACCATCATTTAAACTCATCCCTAATACTTTATCACCATGTTCTAATATAGTTTGATAAACAGCCATATTTGCTTGACTACCTGCATGTGGTTGCACATTTGCGTGCTCTGCACCAAATATTTCTTTAAGGCGATCTATTGCTAATTGTTCAACTTGATCAACATGGATACAACCACCATAATATCTCTTATTTGGATATCCTTCGGCATATTTATTTGTAAGTATACTACCCGCTATTTCTAATACCTGATTTGAAACAAAGTTTTCAGAAGCGATTAGTTCAATATTCTTTCTTTGTCGATTTAACTCATTTTCAATCATTCCATAAAGTATTTCATCTCTTGCCATAAGTTACTCCTTTTCTAATGCCATAATTTTAGCAACGCGAGCATCATGGCGTCCGCCTTCATACTCGCTGCCTAGCCAAGCATCAACTATTTCTAATGCTAATCCTTCGCCAACAACACGCTGTCCCATTGCCATCATATTTGTATCATTATGCGCTCTAGTCGCTTTAGCACTAAACACATCATGAGTTAAGGCACAGCGAATTCCATGTACTTTGTTTGCTACTATACTAACTCCTATCCCTGTTCCACATATAAGGATTCCCTTATCACATAATCCACTAGCAACTGCTCTTGCTGCTTTTGCGGCGTAATCGGGATAATCAACACTATTTTCATCATAACAACCAAAATCTTCTACTTCATATCCTTTGCCTTCAACATGAGCTTTTACTACACTTTTTAATCTAAACCCACCATGATCACAAGCTATTGCTATTTTCATTCAATTGCCTCCCTAATTTCTTCTAAAGTTATACTACCAACTCTTACTATTTCTATTTCTTCCTTTGTTAAATCCACAATCGTCGAGGGAAGTTGACTACCACTTAATCCCTCCACTATACAATCGATCCTACCGTCCAATTGCTCTAGCACTTGAGTACTTGATGTTCCAGTCGGTTGCCCAGATATATTTGCACTTGGCACTAATAACGGCTTTCCTGCCTCTCGAATCAGTTTCAACACAAACTCATCATCAGGCATTCTTACCCCAATAGTTTGATATCCATTTGTAATATAGTCTGAAACTTCTGGTTTTTTTCTTAAAAGTAGTGTAACGGGTCCTGGCATAAAGTGCTTAATAACTGCTTTGCTTCTATCATCTAATAATGCAAACTCAGCTATCTGATCACTATTTCCAACCATTAAAGTAAAAGGTTTTGTTTCTGGTCTCTCCTTAGCCGCTTTTAACTTATCTAATGCGACCTGTGAATCATAAATAATTCCTAATCCATAAACTGTCTCAGTTGGAAACGAAATAATGCCTTCGTTATTTAAAATATTTACCAGATAATCAATGTCGTTTTTTGTAACTATTTTTGTTTTCATTTTTTTAGCACTCCATTATCACTATTTTAACATATTATAGTACTTGTTTATAGATATAAATGCCCTAAAATGAAAAAAAGGGACTGTTTCCAGCCCTTAATCTTTATCTATTATATTAAACACTAAATTAAGTGTAATACCGCAAATTGCTGCAAGCACCATCCCAGATAATGAGATTGTTACACTGGCAATTGACAAATCAATATTTGCTCCACCTAATCCTAAAACTAACATCGTAGATGCAACTACTACATTTTTAGTTTTTCCGAAATCTACTTGGTTATCAATTAGTACTTTTAATCCGTTTGAAGCAATGAATCCGTATAATAGAATACATACTCCACCAAACACCTCAGTTGGGATAGTTTGAATAATGGCAATAAATTTACCAGCAAATCCTAATCCAATAGCAAACAATGCCGCTAACCCAGTTACATAAACCGAAGCTACTTTTGTCATACCAATTACTGAAGTATTTTCACCATATGATGTATTAGCTGGACCACCAATAGCTCCTGCTAAAAATGTTGCCAATCCATCTCCTAAGATCGTACGATTTAATCCTGGATCTTTTAATAAATTTCTTTTCATAATTGCACTTAATACAGTGTGGTCACCAATATGTTCAGCAACCGTTACAATCGCAATTGGCGCAATTGTAAATAATCCAGAAAAATCTAATGAATAATTAATTCCTGGCACATAGAAATTTGGGATTCCAAAGAAAGCTGCATTTGTAACTCCAGTAAAATCTATTGCAGTTGTCCATCCAAACATTCCAATTACCAATGCCCAAATATACCCAGATGTAATACCTACTAGAAATGGTACTACTTTCAACATCCCTTTTCCTTTAATTGCGCATAACGCTGTAACTAGCATTGATACAACACCAATAGATAATCTTGCGAAATCAATTTTTGTTCCGGCTGAAATACCGATTTGAGATACTGCTGTTGGAGCTAACCCTAATCCGATAATCGCAATCATTGGACCTATAACAACAGGTGGTAATACTTTATCAATCCAATCTTTACCAATTACTGCTACTAACCCAGCGATTACTACATATACAAGTCCTACTAACATAATTCCTGTGAAAACCGCTGCTTTTGGGTCTCCACCACTAGCTAATGCTGCACCAGCAACACTAATCATTGGTGTAATATAAGCAAATGAACTTCCTAGATAAATTGGTGACTTCGTTTTTGTACACACGATGTAAATAAGAGTTCCAATCCCAGAACTTACTAGTGCTACTGAAATAGGTAGAATTTCTTCCCCAACTGCATTATTAACTAATAACGGCACTAATACAGTAGCTCCAAACATTGCAAATACATGTTGGAAACTTAACAAAATCCATTTCCAGATGACTGGTTTATCATGGATATCTAATAATAAATCGTTTTTCTTTTCCATTTTCTTTCCCCTTTCATAAGCCCAATAAAAAATGGTTTCCTGCCCGCAAGAAACCATAATACACACTGCATGTATCTCCTTATAAATCTCACGGGATTTATTTAAAGGACTTATCTTTGCTCATTTTATCACATGAACTCCCTAATTACAATATTTTTATTTTGATTGGTTGAATGTGACTGATAATTATAATATCAAACGCTTACATTGCGATTATATCATGACTTTAGCGTCATTAATAATTGTTTACATTTAGTTGAAAGTGTAGAACTGTGATAATAAATATGCTATAATTTCTTAATCGGTTGAAAACCATGATACTATTTTGTATACAAATGGAGGCGTTAAAATTTATGAAGAATGAATCATTAGCTAAAAATCTGAACGATATTATTCATACTTTCTTCTCAAGTCGCGATACTGGCACAGTACTTGATCATATTCTTGAAATAGCATGTAATGCACTTGACATGGACAGAGCTTATTTATATGAGAGAAAAGATAATAACTTAATTAGGACTCATCTCTACTATCCAACAATGCCAGATTATAATGAAGCTGTTACTATTCCAATGGAATCATTTGATTGGAATGATGTTACTAATTCAGGCATTATTCGCTTTATTGAAGATAGGACTACTGAAGGAGAAGATCCAAATCGCCCATCAGATGTACTATCTTATATAGAATTCCCAATCATCATCGATAATGAGATTGTTGGAATGGGAGGCTTTGCTTGCAAAGATAAGAGAATATGGAACTACGAAGATCATCGTGTTATTAATGATGTAGCTGGAGTAGTGAACGGAATGGTAATCCGTAATTTATTAGAGAAAAGGTTAATTGTTTCTAACTCCTCACTTAAATCTATTCTAGATAGTATTGATGATGTTGTTTATGTCGTTGATTATAATACTAATGAAATGCTATATGCTAATAGAAAACTAAGAGATACTTATAATATGGATTTAGAGGAAATTATTGGTAAAACATGTTGGGAAACAATGAGGCCTGATCTTAATGGAAGGTGTTTCTTCTGCCACCATCACTTGCTTTCTGATGAAAATAAAACAGTTCGCCACGAACTTTATAATACGCTAAGAGACAAATGGTTTGATATTACTGATACACTAATTGAATGGGAAGATGGACGTAAGGCTGTAGTTATGGTTTGCCTCGATATCACTAAATTAAAACAACAGGAAGAATTGTCTAAAAAAATGTTGGAAGAACTAAAATTGCAGACTAAATCTAATACCTTTGCTTTAACTATAGCTAATGGATTTTCATGGCGTTATTTGATAAATGAGAAAGTAATAATGTTTAGTCCTGAAATAGAGAATGTTATTGGATACTCGCCTGGCATTATAGCTTCGGTACAAGATTATTTAGGTATTGTATCAAAAGATGAAGAAGAAAGTCTTCATGCAAAACTTAAAAACTATGTTCAAGAAAAACCGAGTGAAATCGAATTTGAGCATAGAATAATTACCAAGCATAATGGAGAGCGCATTTTTGTAGCTCGCGGCCGTTTCTTTGATGATGAAAAAAATATTATATATGGGGCAACTTTTGATGTCACTGAATCCAAACAATATGAGAATCGTTTGCATGAACTCGCTTATAAAGACACGCTAACTGGATTACACAATCTACATCACTTAGTCAACATAGCAACAATTGATGTATCGCCAAGTTTTAAGAATGTTGGTGCAGTATTGCTTGATATCAGTCGTTTCAAAAGAATTAATGATACTTTTGGTCATTCATTGGCTGATCAAATTCTAGCTGGGGTTGGTAAAAGACTTAGCGATTATAATTTTGGCGATATAAAAGCTCGCATTTCCGCTGACCACTTCTTAATTGTTAAAGAAAATACTTCTAAAGAAGAATTGCTTGATTACATCAAAGCGATCGAGAAACGTGCAGGCAATGCGGTAGTTGGTAATAATCAACGCATTAAAATTAATCTTAACTATGGGATATTAATTACCAAAGAAATCGATTTATTAAAAATAATTCATGATGCAGAATTAGCCTTAAGATTAGCTAAAACGAGCAGTAAACATAATTACTACATTTTAGATGGGGAGCAGAGTAAACGTGATGAGAAGAGATTCATTAATGAGTTCTCTTTGCAAAGGGCTCTCGATGAACATCAGCTTTTTGTAGTTTATCAGCCTGTTATATCTATAAACAATAATACAGTTGATGGCGCTGAAGCATTAGTACGTTGGAATCACCCTGAGTTCGGGGTTATTTCTCCCGGTGATTTCATTTCACTTGCCGAAGAAACTGGTTTAATCAATCCTATTGGGGATTTTGTCATACTAGAAGTTATTAAACAATTGCGAGAATGGCTAGACAGTGGTATTGATAAACAAATTTCATTAAACTTATCTCCTAAGCAATTCCTTGCTCCGAATTTTAAAGATAACATAATTGGATTAGTACATAAGTACAACATTCCTGCTGAGAGTTTGATTGTTGAGGTAACCGAGAGCATAATGATTTCTGATTTCGAGAATATAACTGAGACTCTTATTGAACTACATGATAATGGAATACTAATTGCATTAGATGATTTTGGTACCGGATACTCATCAATGCAATACCTTGGAGTCTTACCGATTGATATATTGAAAATAGATCGTATCTTTATTCATAATGCTGCAAGAAGTGAAACATATCTAAATATCCTAAAATCTATTATCGCCATGGCACATAGTTTAAATATGGATATTGTTGCTGAAGGTGTTGAAACCCAAGAAGAAATATCTCTAGTTAGAGAGCTGCAATGTGAGTACATTCAAGGATTCTATTATTCTAAGCCATTAGAAATTAATAAGTTTAAAGAATATCTTTCTAAATTCGCCTATCGTCAAAAGGTGTAATTATATTTTACTTATATAAAGAACTAGAAAAATGCTAGTTCTTTTTTATTGATTTTTTATACTATTTTAGTTTAACTAATAATAATTTTCGATTACAATACTTGTAAAAAGTGGAATTTATATGTCTTATATGCTATAATTTTGTAATATTTTGATAACTGTTTTATTCGCATATAAGTGTATATACATTGCAACCTAATTGTTTAAGGAGAGGTATTATGAAACATAGTAAAATCTTTAAGAAATTAATTAAGCTGAGTATAATGGCATTATGTCTAACATCTGCTATTTTTATGTATGGGCCTGTCAGGGGCCAAGAAAGTTTCTCCCTAACTGTTGAAGAAAAAACTTATTTAGAGACATTAAAAGGCGAAACTTTTACATTTGGTAGTACAAGCGACCTAACATACTATATCGACAATGATGGAACCCCTAAGGGAATTGCTGCTCCGGTTATTGAATTGCTTCGTTCTTGGGGTGTTGATATTGAAGTCAAGCACTATGGCTGGCAAGAAAACTTTGATAAACTAGATTCACAAGATATTGATTTATTGGGGCTAGCTATTTTAAACAACGAACGTTGTTTAAAATATGCATGTACAAATAATTTATTCAATGCTGATATAGGTATATACACATTAAATAACTCTACTATTTCAAACGCTGTTGAACTTGAGGGACTTACTGTTGGATTAGTATCAAACTCTGCTCTGCCTAAAATGATAGAAGTATATCTTACTCCTACTGGCAAAATTAAATATTATGAAACTGTTGAAGAGTTGTTTGGGGCATTAGTTAATGAAGAAGTAGATTGTGTTGCAACTTCTTTGACAGTTCAAGTTGAATTACTAAAGTATGAAAATATTGTGTTTGGTATCGCTATTGATAGTTTTGCTACTCCACAAGGTATATATGCTAATAATGACAAACTAGTCAAACTTATTGATATACTAAATAGATATATTAACTCTGATGATGGAACTATATTAATGTCTAAGATTCCACTAGAAAAACGTGAAGGAATAATTTATCACTATAAAAAAATGCATTCTAAAGAAATATCATTTCTTCAACAAAAATATCAGTCGATTAAATTATATGATAGTTCAACTTTATATCCTCTTTCATTTTATGATGATAATGGCAAATATACTGGCTTACAAGCTGATATCAATAGATTATTTACCGAACTCACAGATGTAAAAATTGATATTTTAACCCTTGATAATTATTCTACAGACTTTAGTTCAGTTCTTAGTGATATAAAGAATGACACAATTCAAGGCGCTATTGGAATATATCGAACTGATAAAATCTATCACGATCCTACTGTTGAATATTCACGTACTTTGATGAGTGATAGTTTAAGTCTTTATGTGCGCAGAGACCTTTCATCTGAAGAATTGAATAATTTGAAAATTGGTACAGTTGATTTTGGTGATTCATATTTTGATATCAGTAATTATCCAAATAGTAGTGTTATTTATTATAATAATCGTACAGACTTAATTAAGGCTCTAAATGATGGGAAAATCAATGCTATCTTTACTGGGGAATTAACAATAGATTACTTATATACTATCTGTAACGACTATACGCTAACACGCTTCAACAATTCATTAGTGCCAGCAAATGTTAATATCCTACTTAATAGTGATAATGAAGAATTAAATCATATGCTGAATCTTTCGATTAACCTATTATCAATTATTGAACCAAGTACATATAATTATTGGACTAATAATACTCTAAATAGTAAATTTGAGACTATTTCATTAAGAAACGAACTTCTTAACTCACAAAACGAAACGATGAATATTGTTTTAATGTTTAGTTTAATACTTATTATTGCTTTAGCAGCTGTTTACTATCATTTTAGAAAGTTCTCAAAATATGATAAGCAAATATCAGAAATGCTCTCTGCTCAACATAATATGGATATGATTTGGGGTAATCTGAAAACCAAAAAAGTTATTAGTAAAGCTGATTTCCCATTCTTTAGAAATCGCAGTGTTAATAAAGAGTATAAAGCTCAATTAGTGGATTTTGATATGTTCAAAGAAGAAATAACTCATATAAACAAAAACTCATTACAATTCTATGAAAAAGAAGTTTCAATTATAGATAATGATGGTAAAACGATATCCCTAAAACAATATACTCATCCTATAAATGCAAATAAGTTCATGTCAATGATTATTGATATTAGTGCTGAAAAATCAAAAGAAAATGAGTTAACAGAATTAGCTAATACTGATGGTATGACTCACCTTCTAAATCGTCGTGCTATGAACAATGCATTAGAAGGTTACATAAAAAATAGAACAAAACGTTTATTCATTATGATGTTTGATCTTGATGACTTTAAGCATGTAAATGATAACTATGGTCATGATATTGGTGATATGGTTCTTATGGCTGCATCAAAGTGTATTCACGATGTTTGTGAAAGTGGTAGTGTCGCACGTTGGGGTGGAGAAGAATTCTTAGTTGCTATTGAATTAGAGACATTAGAAGATGCTATTGATTTAGCAACTACTGTTTTGAATGATTTTGAGTCTATTGAAATTTCATTCGATAATAAAGTGATTTCTTCAACTATATCTTGTGGTATTGGAGAAGTTGAGGATGAGGATAGTTGTGAATTTGCGATATATAGAGCTGACAGTGCATTATATAAGGCTAAAGCAAATAACAAGAATAATGTGCAATATATTAGTAAAAAACTTGATCCTAATGCTTTGTTGCCTACATATTATGAAGAGAAATCATCTTTAGAGAGCAGGAATATTTTAGTATCTGCAATCTACAATAAAATTATGGGGAAAGTGATTCAAGCATTCTTTGTAAGCCGTGACACATCTTTGGTTATTGATGAGCTTCTGCGCATTGTTTGCGACGCATTTGAAATGGATAGGGCATATCTATATGACAAAGTAGGTAATGAACTTGTCAGAACACATACATACCAACCAAATTCAATATATACTGAAGATTTTAAAAACATACCAATAGATTCTCTTGATTGGCACAGTATAAGTGAAGTAGGCTCTATTAAATTCGTAGAGAATTCGGATGATAGCTTCGGAGGACATGAGAGCGATTATCGTCCAAGTGATATCAAGTCTTATGTACAGTTTCCAATTATCGTAGATAATACATTTGTTGGGTTATGTGGTTTCTCAAATCACGAAGCGCGTATCATAACCGATGAAGATAGACGAATTCTTTCAGATATTGCTGGGATAATGAATGAAATTGTTATCAGGCAATCATTAGAACGACAGTTAATTATCTCCAATACTTCACTTAAATCTATTCTAGATAGTATTGATGAAATCGTATATGTAGTTGAACACGAAACTAGACAATTATTATATGCAAATAAGAAATTAAGAGTAGAATATAATCTTGATGACTATGCTGGAAAAGTTTGTTGGGAAGTATTACGTCCTGACTTAAATGGAGTCTGCAGCTTCTGTCAACATAATAAACTGTGCGGAAATGGGAACTCTGTTCGCCATGAATTATATAACACACTAGCGGGTAAATGGTTTGACATAACTGATACATTAATAGATTGGGAAGGTGGTCGCAAAGCTGTCGTAATGGTATGCTTAGATATTACTACTTCCAAGGAGGCTGCTGAGCAATCTAAACAAATGTTAGAAGAATTAAAACTTAAAACAGCTGTTAATAGTTTTGCTTTAGCAACTGCAAAGGGATTCTCATGGCAATATTCTATCACCGATAATACAATTGAATTTAGTAGTGAGATTGAAAATATAGTAGGATATCCTTCTGAATACTTTAGTAGTTTTCAAAAATACTTTGAATTGATTAGTGATGATATACGTGATGATGTTATTAATCGTCTTACAACATTTGCTCTAGAGAAACAAGATAGTTTTGCAGTGGAGCATCCAGTAATCACCAAGGATAATGATACTCGCATTTTATTCTCACGTGGTCGCTTCTTTAATGAAGAGAAAACTATTATCTGTGGGGCAGCAATTGATATAACAGAATCCAAAAATTACGAACGGAATCTTGCAAATTTAGCTTATAGAGATTCGTTAACTGGATTATATAACTTACAATATCTTGCCAACGAAGCGAAAATTGGACAACATCCTGATTTTGATAATGTTGGAGCTTTACTGATTGATATCAGTCGTTTCAAAGGAATCAATGATGTCTTTGGACGTTCTGTAGGCGACAAATTACTAACAAATATTGGAAATAGACTTCAAAACTATCAATTTGGAGATATTAAGGCCCGTGTTTCTGGAGATCGCTTCTTAGTAATTAAAGAGAACACAAGTCAAGAAGAGTTACTGGACTATATAAAAACAGTTAACCATAGGGCGGCTAATGCAATTTTAGATGATGGACAGCAAATAAGAATGGAATTGAGTATCGGTGTATTGATTACTGATGAAACTGATATAATGAAAATTCTACAAGATACGGAAAATGCACTTAAATATGTTAAGAATGAAAGTAGCATTAATTATCATATTATTGACCATAAAACATCTGAAGAACTAAAGAATAGTTTCATAAATGAATTTTCTTTACAACGTGCAATCGATAGTAAGCAATTCTATGTAGTTTATCAACCATTAGTTTATACAAGTGATGAGACATTGAGAGGTGCTGAGGCCTTGATTCGTTGGAAGCATCCTCAATATGGAATAATTCCTCCTGGTGACTTCATTCCTTTAGCTGAAGAGAGCGGTTTAATAAATCAAATCGGGGAGTTTGTTATTAAGGAAGCAATAATGCAAATGCGTAGGTGGCTAGACATTGGATTAGATATTAAAATTTCTCTAAATCTATCCGCTAAACAGTTCTTATTCTCGAAACTAAAAGATCTGATTATTGACCTAATTAAAGAATATAACATACCAGATCATCACTTAATTGTCGAGGTTACAGAGAGCATTATGATTACCGACTTTGATTATATCACTGATACTTTAGTAGAATTCCATGACAATGGTGTTCTAGTAGCGTTAGATGATTTTGGTACTGGATATTCATCAATTGCCTACTTAGCTAAGCTGCCACTAGACATATTAAAAATAGATCGACTATTTGTTAGCAATGCTCCAAAAAGTGAAATTTATAAAGATATCTTATTGTCAATAGTTGCGATGGCTCATACTCTAGAACTAGATATTGTCGCAGAAGGAGTTGAAACGGTAGAAGAGCTAGCGGTTATTAAAGAAAGTGGATGTGATATTGTTCAAGGATATTACTACTCAAAACCATTAATTCCTAGTGATTTTGAACAATTTGCATATAGTTTTGCAATGAAAAAGAAATAACACTTTAAAACCCCTATAAGGTACAACGTACACATTGGGGTTTTATTATATAAGAATATCTAATTTATAGATAAGCATTAATGTTTTATAATCCTAACCAAGATAATAAAAAGAATTTAGTTTTTTTTACTTTTACTTCTTCACAATAGTTTTGTTTTAACTCGCCGGAAATTTCTTTTCCTGCACCTTTGCCGATAACAATTTTAATCTCACCATTATAATAACTAATGCGGTAATCTTTACCACTAAAATCTTTTAAATTGTCAGTAATAGCCACATCAATATCCATTTGTGAAAAGCCTTTAGTAATACTTGTATATGTATTTAATATGTCATCTTTTACTTCATACATTCTATCAATATCTACTTCTTGATTGCTATTTGCAAGAATTCTAAAGTAATAGTTTTCATGCCCTGCATTCACATTAACAACTAATAGAAACATAAATAATACAAATAATATTTTCTTTTGCATAAATATACACCCCTTATGAATGCAGTATGGCTTTTTTTCATAGTTTTATTCATAAAATAAAAAAGAATAAACTTTATTGTTTATCCTTTGTGTTTATATAAATGAATAGCATCCTATCTTTCCCATTCATATCTTGAATAATTTCATATGGATAGTCTTTAAAATGCTTATCTACTTCTTTAATCATGATATCCCTTTGATCATATCCCATCTCAAATGCCATAATAGCTCTATTCTTTAGAACTAACATGGCTTTTTCAAATATTTTACGATAGAAGAATAACCCATCATCTCCACCAAATAAAGCAACATGTGGTTCATGATCTTTGACTACGTTTTCAATTTCTTGACTAATAGGAATATATGGTGGGTTAGATACCAATACATCTAGTTTAATGCCAGCATCTATTATTGGCTGTAACATATCACCTTGCATAAATGTAACGTTTGCTTGTAAACGACTAGCATTACTTTTAGCAACTTGTAAAGCTTTATCAGAAATGTCTGTTGCATAGACTTCCAGTTTTGGTTCTTCACATTGTAACGAAATAGCTATTGCCCCGCTACCAGTTCCCACATCAGCTAATACTATTTTATCTTGATCGTTAAAGTGTTCATCAAGGGCATATAACACATTTTCAACTAGCTCTTCAGTTTCATAACGAGGTATTAAAACATCTTCATTGACTGTAAAATCTCTTCCGAAAAATGTTTCTACTCCTTTAATATGTTGAACGGGCTTACCACTTAGATACTCTTCCATTCCCTTTTCAAAGTTATTCAAAATATCTTCAGGAATTTCCTCATCCAAACTCATATATAACTTATGAGCTTCCATTTGTGCAAAATGAAGCATTAAAATTTTCACAACATTACTATCTTTATCTTTTTCAAAAACTAAAGCTTCATTATCTCTTATTACTTTTCTATAAGTAGCCATTATTCACCTGCAAGTTTTAAACGTTGTTCCTCGTTTAATAGCGCTTCAATAATATCATCTAATTTACCTTCCATAACGCGATCAAGTTGTTGGATAGTAAATCCTATGCGATGATCAGTAACACGATTTTGTGGATAATTATAGGTTCTAATTTTTTCGGATCTATCACCAGTACCAATTTTGCCGCGTCGTTCTGCACCCATTTTTTCTTCTTGTTCACGAATCATTGCTTCATATAACTTAGTTCGCAACATTTGCATTGCGCGATCCTTGTTATCATGTTGACTACGTCCATCTTGGCATGATGCCACAACCCCAGTCGGTATATGCGTAATACGAATCGCAGAGTCTGTCGTATTAACATGTTGCCCTCCTGCACCTGAAGATCTATAAGTATCAATTCTTAAATCACTCATATTTATTTCGATATCAACTTCTTCTGCTTCAGGCATTACTAATACCGTTGCCGTCGATGTATGAATTCTTCCTTGTGTTTCTGTCTTTGGAACTCGTTGTACACGGTGTGCTCCAGATTCAAACTTAAGCTTAGAATAGACTCTTTCACCCTTAACCATAAAAGAAATTATAGAGAACCCACCAGCTTCAGCTTCTTCAGAATCCATAATTTGCAACTTCCACCCCTGTGTCTCTGCATACTTGGCATACATACGATATAAATCACCGGCAAAAATATTTCCTTCATCGCCACCTGCAGCTCCACGTATTTCAACAATAACATTCTTCTCATCATTAGGATCTTTTTCAATTAAAATAATTTGCATCTCTGCTTCTAATACTTCTTTTCTTTCCAATAGATCAGCTAATTCCATTTTAGCCATTTCTACTATATCTGGATCTCTGTCATTAGCTAATTCTTTAGCCTCTTCAATTCCTTCATATACTTTCTTCAATATTACATAAGCTTCATAAGCCTCTTGTAATGATGCTTGTTCTTTATTTAAGGCAGTCATTCTTTTGATATCAGATGCGATATCAGGACTCATTAACTCCTCACTTAATTCTAAATATCTTTTTTCAATAGCATCTAATCTCTCGATCATTCCGTTCATGAAAATCAACCTCCTTAACCTTTCATATTATAATATACTTAACCATCTTTTACAATTATTATTGATTTTATCACTAAAAAATATTCATATAAAGAAATGCACCCGCATTGTTAGGTGATTAGTCTAACTTTTAGAGTGCACTTATTAATAATTCTATTTCAATGTAATATTTATTTCGTAATAATTTTGGCTATCGAAAATAAGACCTTTATTTTCATTTGTGGATAAATAAAACCAAGTTCGATCACTCATTCTCAATACCGATTTAACTGATGTTGATAATGTTCCCCCATTATCTCCAACTTCTATCAAAGATAAATCATCACCAATCTGAATTGCTGTATCTTTATTAAGATAATATGGGCAGCCAGTATCATACTTATAATTTGTAATTTCATTTGTTGTAGTATTGAGCAATTTGAACGCTCTTCCATTCCCTCCACTAGAATTATGAACAAAGACTATAAAATTATCTAATACCGTCATATTATTCACTTCATAATCTACGGTTGTTTTGAGAATTTTATTGTTATCCATATAATAGATATCTGTTTTACCTCCATCAATAGGCATATAGAACCCAAATCTTCCTGTATTATCAGACCAATGCCAATATGACATTTTATTTTTTCTATTCATTGAATCTGGATTACTTTCAATTAGATTACTTTCAAACAGAACGACCAAATCTTTCCCATTATATTGTTTCACTTTTTGATCATATCCAACAAGTGTCATTGTATTCTTATCATACTTCGCATTACTATAAGTATATGTTAAGGTATCCCCTGCTATATGAAGATTAGGTAGTTCTGCTTCTAATATGATATGTGTAATGTATCCTTTATCAATGATTTTCTCTACTTTTGCACTATCTATAAAGTTAACTTGGAATTCGAAAATTGCTCCTTGCCTTAAATCAGTAGCTGATAAAGAGTGCTTCGAATAAACCACTCCGTCCATATAAAACTGAGCTTGTCGAACTGCTTCAGGCACACTAAATGTTTTTACATTCTCTACTTTTTTAGTCGTTAAATTATAAGTAAAAAGTCGTTTAGTCATATATGCCTGTCCACCATAGTTTTCAATCTCTGTAAACAGTAATAAATCATTGCTTCTATCATGTAATGTAATGCGATATGGATTTTCAACCCCCATTTCAGTGATATCTAAAAGATGCGATACCTCGTAACTAGCGATTTTTGTAACAGGCGGTTCCTTACTCTGTTCGTCCTCTGAAGGTTTACTCGGTGTTTCAATCGGAGTATTATCAACTGGGTCTTTAACTTTACCATCATCCTTTACACATCCTACTAAACAAACTAAAACAATAAATACTATTATTCTTTTTAAGTTTTTCATTCTCATTCTCCTCTCTTACTCTCTTATCTCTTCAACATAAATTCCATTTGCATATCCACTATCAATTAATTCAAGCAATTGTGTTGGTGATGCCTGAACATATA
Source organism: Coprobacillaceae bacterium (assembly GCA_031555175.1). GTDB lineage: Bacteria > Bacillota_I > Bacilli_A > Erysipelotrichales > Coprobacillaceae > JAVBUP01. Next base: position 21,897 of record JAVBUP010000014.1, on the reverse strand, counting down.
TACCGTGAATCATGATACCTTTATTTGCTATATACTCTAATACTTTATCATAGAACTGCACATCTCTTTCACCAACCATTTCTAAGAATTCCGAATTATCCCTCATATGCTCTACCATATCTATAAAGTGTTGGTCAAAGTCGACATCACCGCATGGGTAACTAGTTGTGCAGGAAAAAGCGTATGGATAATCACTTATATTTGAGAAATTGCTAGCTTGTTGATTTGCATATATAGTAGTTCTTACATCAGATTGCCCATATTTTGATGGTACAAATCCAATATCCCACATTGCATAATTATCTTCATAACTATCATCATATGCTACACTAGCCCAGAGAAATTCAACACCTGGATATTTATCCATCATCTCTTTAAGCTGAGTTGTTGTAATATACCTAATTGATCCATCTGTATCTGTTCTATACAGTGGTAGAAATGCAGAAATTCTACTACTTTCAGCTAGTGAACCATACAATTTGTCGTATCCATAACGAACTGAAATAGGAGTCTCACAATCATTAATTATATCATCACCACAATACTTCACCCATGAATATGATGTGTAGTTTATAGTTGATTTTTTAACAAGTGGAGCTGCTAATTTTCCTTTGAGACTATTATTTTTAGTTGTCGACCAATTATCCTTAAATGAAGTGATATAAGACAACTCATAGTCTCCTTGGCCTATCTTGGTTGCAGTGGCACTTATGACAGAAGCCCCTGGATTATGAAGTTCAGTATGGACAGCTAGATCATATGCAAACCCACCATCTCGTCCATCATTTCCTACATAATCTCGATTCGGATCATAGTACATTGTTTCATGAATTTTTGGCATCATCATGTTAACAATCAACATAACTACCACTGCAATCGCAATGGTTATATATGAGAACTTTCTAAATCTCTTTTTAACTGCTTTAGAGATCGATTTTACTTCAACTTGATTACTTGTATCACGCTCAAAACGTATATCAGCAATTGCTACCTCTGCTAAATATTCAGCGATTGCCTCATGCTTTTCTAGTTCTGCCTCTATATATTCATTTTCCTCTTGCGTAGTTAGCCCATCTTTATATTTCTTCAATAATTCCTCAAATTTCATTCAGATTCCTCCTCTAACTTCTTTTTTAATTTAATTCTAGCTCGATATAATATATTCCTCACATTTCCATGACTAATATTCAAAGTATTTGCTATTACCTCTCCGCTCATTTCCATAAAATAATACATATATATCACTTCTCGATATACATCAGGAAGCTGCAAAATTGCATAATAAATTCTTGCACTTTGTTCCTCTTTAATCAATTTTGCTAGCGTTTCATCCTCAATTGAGATATTCATCTCTTCAACTGGTATATCATTTATTCTTTTTTGCTTATTATAATAATCGTATATTAAATTCCTGCAAACGGTCATTAACCAATACTTTATATTTGTATGTTTATCAGGTAGCGATACTAAAGCTTTAAAGAATGTATCACTAACAATATCCTCTGTTAAACTATGATTCCGACAAAGGGAAAAAGCATAGAGATAGAGGTCTTGATAATATAAAGAGTATATTGATTCTAAAACTTCTTTTTCCATCTTGTCCCCCCTCATACTATAAACGTTTTTATATCATATAATGTCACATTTATCATACAATTTATTAGAAATTATTACAATAATTAAAAAAGAACACTATTATGTGTCCTCTACTTTATTTTTTTACTTTCTATATTCGCTAATATTCTTTCAATAAACTCTTGGCCACTATCGTAACCAAGTTCTTTTAGTCGCTCATTCATTACTGCTGCTTCAATAATCGCAGCCATGCTACGACCAGATGTAACTGGTATAACCATTTTTGGTATTTTAATTTCTAGCACATCCTCGAAAAGGTTATTTTGTTCAACCCCTACCCGAGCATATTCCTTACTTGGAATCCAACGTTCTAACTGAATAATGACTTCTACCACATCATTTGTTAATACTGAACCAACACCAAACATCTTTACTACATCAATAACCCCTACCCCACGAATCTCTAATAAGTTATTTAAAACTTCTGGAGAACGTCCGCTGATGTTTTGCCCAATACGGAATAATTCAATGGCATCATCCGCTACTAGTAAGTGACCACGTTTAATTAATTCTAAAGCAATTTCACTTTTACCAATGCCCGATTCACCTTTAATTATTACACCTTTACCATATATATTCATTAATACTCCATGCATTAATGTCTCTGGCGCTAATTTATGTTCTAAAAAGCTCAAAATTAAGCTTGATAGTTTTCCTGTCGCCATATCTGTTCCTAATACCGGATAATTTTTCGCCTCAGCTACTTCTTTCAAATACTTCGGTATTTCTTTACCCTTCGCTATAACTATACATGGAGATATATCCTGAGACAAGTGCTCAAATCTACCTCTTTGCTCATTAGGGTTTAATGTCGAAATATAAGAAATTTCTTTCTCCCCAAAAATGGCAATCCTTCTAAAATCAGATAGCTGATAATATCCTGCAAGCTCAAAACCAGGGCGAAATATCTCAGGTACTTCAATATCTCGGTCTAGAGCTTCATCATTTCCTGTTAATTGTTTTAATCCAAGCTCTTCGACTAACTCTCTTACTGCTACTACTTTTTGATTACCCATTAAACCACCCTTTCACATACACCATAATAATACCATTTTATAATATTCTTCACAAGATTTCTATATCTTAAAACAAAAGGATTTCCAAAGGAAATCCTCAGTTATTGCTCCCAGTCAAGTGCTATTTGTTCCGCCTCAAGCATTCCTGGAAATAATTCCTTGAAATATTGGATGCCACCTCTTCCCTTAATCAATATTTGATTTTCTATAGGAGCATCTAAACTATTTGTATCATACTCTCTAACAACTATATATTCAACATCCTTACCGATTTTTAAATTAGTTGGCATATTTTCAGTATCAAAAGTGTAAACCGCTAATACCTTATCATCGTCCGACATTTCTAGTACCTTTAGCAATTGTGTTCTACCTCTATCATGTACTTTTGTAATATATGTTGTTGTGTCAGTAATTGTATTGCCATCAACTTCTCGTACAGTCTTTACATCTATTGAGTTAGTATATTCTACCTTTTGTCTAGCTGTCATAAAATGACCAGTTCCTACCAATAAATATACCCCACCATCACTATCCATATAAACTGGATTTACATACACTCCAACTACATCACTGTTTGTATTATCAAGATATACATCTGAAGTAATAGTCATTTGAATATCACCTTCACTTATCACATCAGTGCCAATTTCATCTTGATCGTTAACTATAGGAACACTAAATAACTTTAGACCAGTAAATCCAGTAAAGTCAGCAGTTCTATAACCATTCTCCATTATATTAGTGCCATAATACCTTATCTGCCCATCGACTTCTTTTTGCATGGCAATATTAATTAGATTATCATTGTCATAGTATGAATTTGTTGTAACATAAACTCCAATTAACTTATCCATAATTTCTAATTGCTTCTCCTCTTGCCTAGCCAGCTGACAACCAGTTAAGCAAAACATAATCACAACACATAATATTATTTTGATTTTACTCATCATCTTCTTCCCCCAGTTCACCATCAAATTTCAAGATATCTCCTATATCACAGCCTAAGTAATAGCATATTTTATTAACAGTTGAAAATCGGATTCCTTTTGCCTTACCGCTTCTTAATATTGAAAGATTTGCTTCCGTAATATCTATCAATAGGCACAGCTCTTTTGAAGTCATCCCACGTTGCTTTAGCACATCATCTAAGTATATTTTTATTGCCATGATTAGTCCTAAATAAACATATCGTTTTCTTCTTTGATTTTTTTCACTTCAGAATATAGGTGGGCAAGCAACATCACCCCTAAAAATATCATTATTTGAATAATTGGAATAGACATAATATAATTTGAATCTTTTATATTTGATCCAAAAATAAGTTGAATAATATTGACAATAATTTGGCTATAAATAATTAATACTACCGAATATTTACTGATAATTCTAGCTTTCCCAATAAGATTTGAGATAACTTCGCTATATATTTCCTTTGTAGCACAGTCAATGATATCCAATATTACTATTAGCAAATATATCGTCATTAAATATGGTAAGATATCCACTATATACTTTATAATTGTCATCACATAAGTCATCGTCAATTCTCCACTTTGAAGAAGTGTATTGCCATCCTTTATAGTAATCATGCTAGTTTTTAAAGCACCCAATTCTGATCCAAATGCCGTTAGCACTAACAGCATACTCAATATAGCTATTAATACTTTTATAGCATTAAGTATTTTAGATATGTTATCACGCTTAGATCTTGTTATATAATCGATAACTATATATCCAAATATCATGGTATAAATAGTAAGTCCATAAGCATATTTCATCATTTGATAATCAAGTACATAATACTTTGAAGCATATGTCGGGTTAACTGATAAGTATAATACCCAGAACAATACTGGTACTAATAACAGCAATATGATATCTTTATAACTATTTTTTTTCTTAATTGTTTTATAAGCCAAATATAGAATAGGTATAGTGCAAATCACTATATAAATGATATTAGCAATTATATTTCCTGTTTGTCCAGATAATGACATATCGCGAAGTGCTGATCCTATCTGTTCAAATGGAAAAGCGGCCATATTTAAGATACCATTATTCATTGGATATCCGATGATAGATAATATAATACAAGTTATCGATTCTATTAATAATATAATATATATTGTTCTTTTGTTCATCTTATCTCTCCCTAATTATTGTTTTTCGATAATTTATACTTATATTATATACTAAAATTATTGTTTTGCAGTAATTGTGTAATAAAAAAAGAATTGGCTTATAAATAAAGACCAATTCTAGTTATTATATACTAATTTGATAACAGTTTTTACTAAAAATAATATCCTATTTTGCTTTTAATGACTTAACTGGATCTAATTTCGCTGCCCTTACTGAAGGAATCAATCCTGAAAGAACAGATAATATTACACATGCTGCTACTAGCCCAAATGCTGCTGTAAAAGATAAATCTGCTACTTTTACTGAAGCAAGCATATGTGAGTTAGATGTTTGTGACATTATAAGCATACCAACTATTTTGTTAATTCCTGAACATAAGGCAAATGTAATTGATACCCCAATGATTCCAGAAAGCAATCCAATTATTGTAGACTCAGAAACAAATATATTTCTGATATCTTGAGTACGAGCTCCTATAGCCCTAAGCACTCCAATTTCCTGAGTTCTCTCAATCACTGATATCATTATTACAACCGCAATCATTAATATTGCAACTAAAACTGATATAGAAGAAAACCCAATTAATACATACATAACTTGATCCAAGACAGTGTTTATGCCATCCAAAATGTTTTCTGCTATATTGACTAATGTGTAAGTGTCTTGTGAGTCATTAATTGTAGTAATTACTTCATTCATTTCTTTGGCTTGGGCATCAATAGTTAACATAACCATATACATCCCTAAGTCATCAATTGTTACACCTAAACGCTCCGCTTGAATTGTTTCTAATGCTAAATTCTCCAAATAAATTGTATCATACATTGTATTATTTGATGTAATCCCTACAATTTTAAACTCTACATTATAGAATACTGCTTGTCCGGTTTCGTTACTAAAATACATTAACCTTAAATAATATGATTTATTTATCAATGTACTTACATCTTCATCCGTTAAGTTTTTAGCAGTGCTCATTGATACTACTATCTCATTGATATTTTCCGTATTTCTACCAATTGCTATTTCATTCTTTACTGTTGATGATAACGATCCAGTAACTCCTGAAGCACCTCTTGTACGTTGGTTATCATCCTCAAGATCTTCTTCATTTAAAGATGACCCAATTACATATGCTCCTCTTTCAGTCGAAACCGTAAATCCATCAATTCTACTGTCGAGACTCATTAACTCATTTATCTCAGCTATAGTATAATTAGCGATATTGTCTGAATCACTTTCCGCATTTCTACCAACCATTACCATATTAAACGGTATTACTTGGCGGATCTGCGATTCGGCTGTTTTACTGGCCCCATTAGATAATGCTAGCGCTAACCCAATTCCAATTATACCAATTGACAATCCAATCGATGTCGCTAATGTTCTACCCTTTCTCAACTTCATACTTCTAAACGAATGCTTCCAAGCTCGCAAAAATGACATTTTCGACATTTGCTTATCATCATTATTGATTACTGCTTCAATCGGATGTGAAACAGAATTCTCTTTTCTTGTTAAACGATTGCTTTCAATCTCTATGATTTCCCCATCCTCAATACTAATAATCGTATCGGCAAATTCTGCCGCTAACTCTGGAGAATGCGTGATTACAACTACTAATTTTGTTCTAGATAAGTCCTTAAGCATTTCCATCACTTGATATCCAGTTTTACTATCTAATGCTCCAGTTGGCTCATCAGCTAAAATGATATCCGGATCATTAGCTAAAGCTCTAGAAATTGCTACTCTTTGTTTCTGACCACCTGATAAGCGATTAACTCGATGTTTTAAATGTTTGCCTAATCCAAATATTTCTAAGATTGATTTAGCTTTATTACTTTTTTCACTGTTTTGCATATTTGATAAGTCATATGCCAACTCAACATTTTGCTTCGAATTTAAAGAATTAATTAATGAGAAGTGTTGAAATACAAATCCTATCGTGTTTTTTCGATAACTATCTAAATCTTTATTCTTAGCTTCTTTTAATGATTTGCCATTAATAATAATGTCTCCTTCAAAATCACTATCTAGAGCCCCCATAATATTCATCAATGTTGATTTTCCTGAACCAGATTCACCAACAATACAGACTAACTGTTGTCCATCTATTTCAAAATCTATATCTTTTAATGCTTCTACTGTATGAGAGGGCATTACATATGTCTTCGATACTTTACTTACTTTTAACATGTTTTTTCCTCCCTTACTCATCTCTTAATGCATCAATAACTTGCATTTTTGTAGCTTTTCTACTTGGGAAGTATCCTGCTACAGCTGATACTAACACTGACATTCCAATTAGAATAACAATTGACGCTAATGGCACAACTGTTTCTGTAAATGGTAATGTCCATAGTGGTATTTGTACAATATTATTTATTCCAAAATTGCTGCTTACAAAATAGTTAGCAATAGGTTGTGCAATAAAGGCAATTACTAATCCTAGGACCCCTGAGAAAAAGCCAGTCAAAATTGCTTCTGATTCAAATACTCTAATAACATCTCTATTCTTACACCCAACTGCTTTAAGTACTCCTATTTCAACTTTTCTCTCAAGCACACTTGAGTATAATACTATAGCTGTCAAAATTGCCGAAACAACAAATGCTACTGAAATGAAGGCAATCATTACAATTTGTGCTATCAGTATTAGTTGCGATATAACTTGTTTAAATAGAATAGGCAAACTATTGGCACTATTACCGGTTACTACTTCATCACTAAAGTGAAGGCTTCTATCCCCAACACCGCCATTCGCAATGTCTTTAATCCACTCGGATACCTCTAAATTCTTACTAGCATCCTTAATTGTCATTTCGTATGAATAATCAGAAGCAAAATCAATTAGCGATGTCCCAGTGCGAGCAATAACTTCTCCTGATAATTTTGTATTAGTTAATAGTTCTTGAACTTGATTATAATCAAAATATATATACTCCATCATAATATTCAATTCTCTAGACACCCCAACAATTGTAAACTCGAACTCAATTGGATTAAATAATTGCCCTTCAAGTATCTTTATAGTTATTTTCTTGCCAATTAAATCAGCATATTCTGTTGTATCTTTGGATAATCCTAAAGCATCCATCAGTGAATCAGCAAATGCTTCATTTATTAACACTTCATTATCTATTCCATTTGGAAGTTCACCACGATAATTATCTGTCAAATGACTTCTATTATCTTTATCGGCTAAAGCCTGCAATGTCCCAGAAACACTCTTATCCTCAATATAGATTGTACTAATGTTATCAATCCCTATTGTTGGTCTTATTGAAACAAATTGCTCATTTGCTTCAATGGCAGTAAAATCAGCGGCATCATCTGAATATGTTACTTGCCCAACCTCATCTAACATCGTATGTGTCACAGTAATTACATTAGAAGAAGCAAACTTGTTTATTTGAGTATCAATATATTTATTGGCTCCATTACCTAAACCTAGCACAAGTGCAATACCGATAACTCCTACACTGCCAGCCAATGATGTGATAATTACTCTAGCTTTTTTCTTTTTAATGTTTCTTAGCGACAACTTTAAAGTTTCGATGTATGGCAACTTTGATTTCTTTTTCTTCAATGTCGCTTTCTTATCGATATTCGCGGCATTGTTTATAATTTCCTCACCCTCAATTTTCCCATCAAGCATGGTTACTATTCTAGTTGAATAAGTCTTTGCTAATTGTGGATTATGAGTAACCATAATTACTAATTTATCTTTACCAACTTCTTTTAAAAGCTCCATAATAGCAATACCAGTTTTCTTATCCAGTGCCCCGGTTGGTTCATCAGCTAATAAAATATCTGGATCATTTGCTAATGCTCTTGCTATTGCCACACGTTGTTGTTGTCCACCTGAAAGTTCAGATGGCCTATGTGTTGCATATTTCTCCAATCCAACTCTTTTTAGCAATTCTTTTGATCTAGCCAATCTATCTTTTCTGCTTAGTCCAATTAAGTTCATTACAATTTCTACATTTTCTAATGCAGTTAAGTGCTCAATTAAATTAAAATTTTGAAAGATATAACCAATGTTATTTCTACGATATAAATCCCAATCCTCATTCTTGTATCGTTTCGTTGATTTCCCTTCAATGATTAACTCACCCTCTGACGGGATATCCATTCCTGAAATGATATTAAGCAATGTAGACTTACCACACCCAGATGGTCCGATTATTGATACAAACTCACCTTTTTCAAAACCAATATTTACACCATCTAAAGCATAGAATTTTTCTTTTTTCTCTAATCGATAATATTTTTTTAGGTTCCTAACTTCTAATAACATAAACTACCTCCTTAGATAACCTCTACTTTGTTCTTTACTAAATATGAACTAACAGTCGCAAATGCAACAAGTCGTACAATTCCATAAATTAGCAATAATAATTGCAATTCCATACCGATTGTTGATATAGATGTAGTAAAGTCTAAACTTGCTACAAGTAATGATGCTCCAAATATGATTGGGGCTTCAATACCAACATTAATCGCGTAATAACAAATAATTGAACTGATCAAAACATGTTTTCTTGTTATTTCTAAGCTTCTAGCCATATATATTGCCATTTGAATCATTGCAAATGCTGATGCCATGATAATAATCATAACAAATCCCATTCTAATATACAGCCCTAAATTAACAAGATAACCATCTAAATATAATCCTTTCCCAACTACAATTCGTGCCAACAATGCTGACAATACTACACTTAAAGCTAAAGTACAAAAAACAATCATTGAATCAATAATTCTTCCAACAACTTGTTCAGAAGGCTTTAATGGCATAGAATTTACAAAATATCTCGTATTAGCACCATCACGATTATACAGTTGATAAATCACTGAAAAATAAGCAAATACTAAGAATATAGCATATCCAGTACTAGCAATTATACTTATAAATCCAGCAATATAGGCAATAACAACATTATCTATATTGAGTAATTGTAAGTCATTAATAACTACACACCCCGTAATTCCCACCAAAAGCAATAATAAAGCTTTCCCAAATCTATTGTAATAGTCTAGGCAACTATATTTTATACTCTTAACCACGATTAAACACCTCCAAATAATATTGTTCTATTGATTGATTTACTTCATCACGAATATCATCACAAATTGCTCTATCAATGATAGAACCATTTTTCATTAAAATCACTTCATCAAATAACATTTCTAAATCTTTAACTAAATGAGTAGTAATCAAAACTGCACTTTCAGGATTAAATGTACGCATAATTGCTTTTACAATGCGATCCTTTACAACTGGATCTACACCACCTAATGGCTCATCCAACATATAAAGTGGAACATCTCTTGAGAATGTTAACATAATCATTACTCTTTCCTTATTCCCTTTTGACAAACTACTAATCTTATCGTTAATATCTAGTTCTAAGTATTCACACATTTCATAAGCTTTATCACATTTGAAATCATTAAATACTTCAGCATAACAGTTTATAGCTTTTTTTATTGTCATCCATTCATAAATACTTGTAATATCACTGCAAAATGAAATTTTATCTTTTGTAAGATAACTGATCTCTTCGCCATCTACTTTGATAGTCCCAGAATTTATTTTGACCATTCCAATAATTGATTTAAGAATTGTAGTTTTACCACAACCATTAGGACCAAGTAGTCCATAAATCTTTCCCGTTTCTATTGTAAACGATAAATTTGTCAAAGCCACTTTTCTTCCGTATGCCTTATTTACATTGCTTACTTCTAAAATTGCCATTTTATTCACTCTCCTTAATTAGCAAGATAATATCCTCTTTCGAGAAATTAAAACTCTGCATTTCCTGCATGAAATTTGAAACACGTCCCCTTACGACATCAATACATAGTTGGTTTATCTTGGATTTATCATTTACGACAAAGTTTCCAACTCCGCGCTGCACATAAATTATGCCCAGTCTCTCTAACTCTGTATATGCTTTTTGGATTGTGTTCATGTTAACTTTACATTGCTCCGACAAATTGCGAACTGATTCTAGTTTATCATCTGGCTTAAGTTCGCCTGTGATAATCTGCTTAAGTATCATTTCTACAACTTGCGAATATATCGGAATATTTGTATTGAATTCCATTGCCCTCACTCTCCTACTGTACTAATATAATAGTACACCATAACACTTGTGTCAACACTTTAATATTATTTTGCAAATAAAAACAATATTATTGATAATATTGTTCAAATTAGTTATTACTAGTTTTTAGAAGATATAAAACTAAATCATCATTATTATTACAGTCCGCATATTGTTCTAATTGCTGATTGTTATACCAACATCCACTTCCATCTGGAATATAACCTCTTTTAATATATATTCTTTGAGCGGCACCATATCCAGAGTGAAGTCCAACAGATAACTGCACTTTGTCGTTCAATTCAAACGCTTTTTCTTCCACTGCATCAAGTATTCTATTACCAATCCCAAGCCTTTGATACTTTATAAATACGATAAAATCACCAATAAGCGGAATACTCATATTTGCAAATGGTCCGACTGCAGTATCTAGATATAGAACTGTGTACCCAGCAACATCTTTATCCACTTCCGCAATAAATACATAAAGTTGTTTTTCAGTCTGGCTTGCAAGATATTTCTCTAATGTAGATCGTTTCTTCGGCCAACTCTGCTCTTCATAGTTTTTTATTATTAAATCTATGTCTTCTTTTTCCATCGCTCTAATCCTTATATTTTCTTTATCCATTTCAATCTCCTTCCTTGATGTACTATTTACATAATACAATTTCTATTTAAGATATACTAGTGCATTTATAAAGATATAAAAAAAGAAAGAGTCTCCCCTTTCTATTTGATTAATATATCCCCAGTCATTTCTGTAGGAATTTCTACTCCTAATAGTGTTAACATTGTTGGAGCTAGGTCTGCAAGTTTACCAGAATTCAATGTAATTCCTTCTTTTGTAACAATTAAAGGTACATCGTTTGTTGTGTGAGCTGTAAATGGATTTCCATTTTCATCTTCTAACATTTCTGCATTACCATGATCAGCAGTAATCAACATTACTCCGCCTAGTTCATTAACTTTTTCATATAGTCTACCCACACAAGCATCTACTGTTTCAACAGCTTTAATGGCTGCAGGAATGACTCCTGTATGTCCAACCATATCACAGTTTGCATAGTTAAGTATTACTACTTCATATTTATCTTCATTTAAAGCTTCTAATAATTTATCAGTTACTTCAATTGCTGACATTTCAGGTTGTAGATCATAAGTAGCTACTTTTGGTGATGCTACTAAGATACGAGTTGCATGAGCTAATTCTTTATCTACCCCACCATCAAAGAAGAAAGTAACATGAGCATATTTTTCTGTCTCCGCTATGCGCAGTTGTTCAATGTTTTTGGAAGCTAGATAATCTCCTAAAGTATTTGTCAATTCTGGAAGAGCAAACGCTACTTCACCAATTACTGTATCTGCATACTTCATTGTAGACACAAAGAAGATATTGTTTCTAACAGTTTTTGGTTGCCAAACATATTCTCTATTAGTAAGAGCTGATGACATCTGCATAGCGCGGTCAGGTCTAAAGTTTGCAAAGATTACTGCATCGTTATCTTGGATTGATCCATCTACCGATGTATTTACTCCAGGTAATACAAATTCATCATACACTTCGTTTTTATATGATTCTTTTACATAATCATAACCATTTGAAAACTTATTTCCAACTCCATCAACCATTGCATTATATGCTAGTTCAAGGCGTTCAAATCTTTTATCTCTATCCATTGCATAATAGCGCCCAGAAATTGTTGCGAGTTCCCCACAACCAATTTCTTGCATTTTCGCTACTAACTCAGCTACGAAATCAGCACCAGAATCAGGAGCAACATCACGTCCATCCAAGAATGCATGCACATATACTTTAGAAAGGCCTTGTTGTTTTGCTAGTTTTAACAATGCATAAATGTGTTCATTGCTTGAATGAACACCCCCATTTGATAATAATCCCCAAATGTGTAATTTTGAGTTATTATCTTTAACATGTTTAATCGCTTTTAAATATTTTTCGTTTTTGAAAAAATCTCCATCTTCTACTGCTTTATTAATTAATGTTAAAGATTGATATACTATTCTTCCTGCACCCATATTTAAGTGCCCAACTTCTGAGTTCCCCATTTGCCCATTAGGTAAACCTACTGCCATACCTGAAGCTTGAAGTGTTGTATTTGGATATTTTTCAAATAATCCTTTTAATACAGGAGTATTTGCTAATTTTACAGCATTTGCTTTTGATTCATCTCTTAATCCATATCCATCAAGGATACATAAAACTACTGGTTTTGTCATATTAATATTCCTCCGTCCTTGATAATTATATAACAATTGCCCATGGTTTACAAATAAAAAAGCAGGAAGGTTTCCCGCCAAATTATGTTCATTATTTTAAACTAGAGATACGTTAATAACAGAAAAACATTGTTATTAGTCAGCGTTTACCGCTTTTACAGATATCCATAATAATGTCCCAAAACAAATCAATGAAATCAATATAGAACCATTTAACATAATTAATCCAAAACTACCGCCATTATAATCTGTTGGTTGCAATTGGTATTCATCTGTAAAAATTCCCCCATTCCAAATCATTACTAAATTTACTATAAAATTATATAGATAAACCACAGCTAACATATTTGTCCTGCATTTGTCAATATCACTTTTCTTAAAAGCGCTTTGGTGATAAGAAAGCACGAAAATAAACATAATACAATTCTAAAAATACTCATAGTATACCAAAACACACCACCACTAATAGATGTTAATGAAATAGAGTTGTTTTGCGTATATATAGCGTTATTTATGATCGGATATATAGTTGAAAACAATAATAATATACTAAGGCACATCAATATAATATTCAAATAAAAATCTCCTCTTCTTTTCATTTCTATACCTTACCTCCCGCCTTATTAAGTATTGGCCATTATTGATATAACATATATTTTAGTTTGATCTACCACTTCTAACAATTGCTTCTTTCAATACTGGTAAATGTTTATCCAACTTTTTGAAACTAACCAGCTTCCATTCCCAGTTTGGTGTTCCAATTGTTCCTGGAGTATTCATTCTAGCATTGCCTTTTAGGCCAATTATATCTTGAATTGGAACTATCGCAAGATTAGCTTTTTTATTTAATGTTAGCTGCACAAACATCTCAGGTATTGAGCCACTATATCCATTATCTATAAAATATCTATCTGTTGCTGCACGATCAACTTTGTTCATACTCTTATAAAAATCTAAAACAGTTGTGTTATCATGAGTTCCTGTATAGGCAATCATATTCTCTTTATCTAATAAATCTGTTTGCTGTGGGTCAAAAGTGAACTGCGTAATATCCATCCCTGCAAAGCCATAATGATCCCTTAGCACATGAACTTCCGGTCTTAATAACCCTAAATCTTCGGCTACTAATTTGATATTTGGTAACTGTTGATACATCTCATCAAAGAAATCATATCCAGGAGCCTCTACCCATTCCCCATCTATGGCTGTTGGACAACTCGCTGGAATTTTCCAATATGTATCAAAGGCTCTGAAATGATCTATGCGAATTAAATCAAAAGAATTCATATTTAGTCGTAATCTCTCAATCCAAAACTTATATCTATTCTTTGTCATATATTTCCAATTATAGATCGGATTACCCCAACGCTGTCCGTCTGCAGAGAAGAAATCTGGAGGACATCCAGCTACAAATGTTGGTGATCCATCTTTATCTAGTAAGAAGTTTTTTGGATTTTCCCACACATCTACTGAATCTATTCCTACATAAAAAGGAATATCTCCCATTACTTTAATACTTTTTTCATTAATATATTGTTTAAGGTTAAACCATTGACGATAAAAGATAAACTGTAAGAACATATAGTATTCTATTTCGCTTTGATAATTAGCATATATCTCTTTATCTTTTGTCCTTATCCAATTCTTATGTTCGTCTGTCCATTCAATCCAACATTTTAAATCATTAGCTTGTTTTAAAGCTAAGAAAACACAATAGTTTTTTACCCATTTATTATTCTTAATAAATATTTTGTAGTCTTTTTTTAGTCTTCTACCATTTAAGAAATTATCATATGCCAATTTCAAATATTTAGATTTAAATACGCGTACTGCTTCGTAGTCTACACTTTCTGCTGTCTTGTTAAATACTTCTAGGTCTTTCTTCTTTAATAATTTCTCTTTTACAAGTTCATCTAAGCTGATAAAGATATCATCACCTGCAACACTTGAATAAGCTTGATATGGACTATTACCATAGCCAAGTCTATTAAAAGGTAGAATTTGCCACACCTTTATATTATTACTATATAATCTATCAACAAACTCATAAGCTGATGATCCAAAGTCTCCCACTCCATATTTTGATGGTAATGATGAAATTGCCATTAATACTCCTGCTTGTCTCATGTTTTAACCCTCCATAATATTAACTATTATACTATACCTTCACTTTATTAGATAGATTTAAAGCTAAAACAAAAGAGATTTCATCATGAAATCTCAATCGGGGAGCAAATATTAGTACTATTTTGATTTTCTTTTCTTTGGGCCACTATTTGTCAGTAAATAAAAGCCTAAAACTAATAATAGCAATGGCCAATTATTGTATGTATTTATGATGATATAGTCAATTATCCCCGAGAATTCACTAGTCCCATCTAAAGTCAGAATAATTCCTAGAGCAACCAGTATTATTCCTAAATACTTCTTTATATTCATTATTCCTCACCTCAAACTAATTGTAATAACTGTTTAAGAAATAAAATGTCATTATTTGTTTATATTTTTATTTAATTAGAGAGATCAATTGTACCAATCATAATAAAAGCGCCTCATTGGCGCTTATTGTGTATCTTCTTTATCTGTTACTGTATAATCTACATCAATTACATCATCATCTCTATTTGGTCGTGAACTCGTATATTCTTGCTTTGGAGCTCTACGAATGACAGTTGGTTTTTTGGCAATACCAAAAATTGTCAAGATATAATAGATTAATCCAATACCTAATATTAGTACTAGTAATGGCCACATTAGCCATAATATTAATACTATCAAACCAATAATTAGCACTACTTCTAACATAGTTGACTCCTCCTTAGTGGTATATTAATAATACCCCTATTTCTTAAATAATTCAACTATTGTCGTATCTAACCCTTTTGCAAAGCAAGCAATCGCTTTTAAAGATACATTTCTTGTGCCTCTTTCAACATCAGAGATGTAGTTCTTGTTTAGCCCGCTTCTAAAAGACAACTCCTCTTGAGAGATGTCAAGTTCTAGTCTTCTCTGCCTTACGCTTTTTCCAAAAGCTGTTAATACCTCTTGTTGTTTCTTTTCCATTGTGTGCTTTCCTTCCTAAAATAATTATTACAATATAACATAAACAACCACATATTAGCAACCCTATTAGAAAATAAATTCCTCTTTTATTAATATCTTTTTTAATTTCGTAATCATTTTGTATAGCGATTACACTCTTATCCGAAACTATCATTTTATCAGTGTATTTATAGTTTTTATTCAAACTTGCCGGTTTTGCTACCCTTTTTTCTACTAGTTTGCTTTGTAGTAGCTCTCCATCAACAAATACCCATGCATCTAATACGTTGTCATAATTATTAACCAAGGGATCAATTTCAATAGTAACAACTGATTTATTAAGTTCATTACAAATATATTTATATGCAGCGGTCTTATCAATAATCAATGTATTAAAAAGTGATAACTTATATAATTTGTTAGTTATCCTAATTTGAATAGTTTGACTATTGCATGATTCGACTTCAACATTTTCGATAACTCCAGATTCAATTGCTTGAATAGGAGTTATAAATAATAAAAAACATAGCATAAATAGTATTTTTTTCATTGTCTTTCTCCTAATCATATCATGACACGATTCGACAATTTTATACATTTATTCTATGTCCCGCATTTTTAGAGTTGATGCCATATCTTTAATCTTTCTAAAGCGATGGTTCATTCCAGATTTTGTTATTGATGGCATGTACATTGTATTGTAAACCTCACATAATTCATTTAAGCTTCGGTCTGGATTATCTAGGCGTAGTAGAGCCACTTGTTTTGTTTTATCATCCATGCTCGCTAAACCACGCATTTCAATTATGTATAATATATCTTCAATCTGTTGTTCTGCTACTCTTTGTGTTTTCATTTCATTAGCAATTTCACAGTTATCAACTCGATTTAAATTATTGATAAAATCGCGATCGATGCGGGCCGTCTCAAACTCCATTAAAGCATTATTCGCTCCTATTAAGCGCAAAAAATCACCAATCTTTTCAGCTGATTTTACATAGACAGTATATTTATTTCTTCTTTGTATACTCTTAGCATGTATATCAAAATCACTTAAAATATTTATTATATAATTAGAAAAAGCTTCTTCATGGCAACTCATTTCTAAGTGATAATTCGATGTTTGTGGGTTGTTAACACTTCCTGAAGCTAGAAAGCACCCGGCTAAAAATGCTCTGATTGTATCTTGCTTACCTATAACTTTCGGGCTAGGAATTGCCTCAAAACCTAACCCAGAAAGTATTTCCAAATCATCCAATATTTCTCTGGCTTTATTAACCTTAATAAAATAAACATTATTTTTCTTCAACTTCATTTTTTTTGATACTTTAAACTCAATTTCTGGCGAGTAAAGTTTCTTGAATATTTGGTGAATCTTACTCGCTATTTTAGCGTTTTCAGTTCTCACCGTTAATGATAATCCCAAGTTATTTAATGATAGCGTTCCATTTAGCTTTATAACTGCTAGTAGAAGAGATTTTGAACAATCATCATTATATTCACTTAAGGATATTTCTTCTTTAACATTTCTACTAAATGAAACCATAGCTACCTCCTATCTTAAAACTTCAGACATCGTTTTCTCAACTTTGTCACTATCATGGCGGACTACCCCAACATCATAGTTTACTAAATCCGCATATATTACTTTAAAATGATGGTCCTCAATATCGTTATCTATTTTAACTCTCCCACTGCCTTGCGCTAAATATAATTCATTAATTGAATCAGGTAATACGGTAGTTGTAACTACAACAGTATCAACCACTTTTGTCCCAATATGATGTTCCAGTGCATTAATATGATCAAGAACTGTATAATTATCAGTTTCTCCTGGCTGTGTCATAGCATTACAAACATATATCTTAGACGCAGTAGAATGAATTATTTCTTCTTTGATTTCTTCAATAGCTAGGCAAGGACAAATGCTTGTATATAAACTTCCAATTCCAAAAATAATAACATCAGCTTCTTTAATTGCATCGATAGCCTCTTGATTTGCCACTGGTGGATAATAGTAGAACACTTCATTAATATGATTACTATACTTAGGTATATTTGATTCTCCCTTAACAATTGTATCATCTTCCATACGAGCATATAGAGTCAACACATCACCACTAACCGGGATAACTTTCCCTTCAACATTTAATATTTTTGATAGTTGTTTGACACCTTGTAAGTAATTGCCTTCCATATCGATTAACCCAGCCAAGATTAAATTACCTAAATTATGTCCAGCTAAATCTGAATCACCTTGAAAGCGATGCTTCATAATCTTTTCCATAACAAGCGGTGTTCTAGCCAGTGATACCATAACATTCCTAATATCACCAACAGCGGGAATATTATAATCTTTGGTTAATCTTCCTGTACTTCCACCATCATCTGCCACCGTAACAATACAGCTTATATCAATATTTTCTACTCTTCGTAAACCTCTAAGTAAAGTGGATAATCCCGTTCCACCACCAAACACAACAACTTTTTTAATGGTTGGCATCACGATGTAATTTGTGCACTAGGAATACTTCTTTATAATAGTCATAGAAATAGTTTACTAAACTTACAGAACGATGTTGTCCACCAGTACACCCTATTCCAATCACCAAGTGCATTTTTCCCTCTTTTTGATAGTTTTCGAAGAAGTAATCAAATAAATCTGTCATCTTATTAATAAACTCTTGTGTCTCTGGCTTGTTTATTACATAATTATAAACTTCCTTATCATTACCTGTTAATTCACGTAATGGTTCTTCCCAATATGGATTTGGTAGAAAACGAACGTCAAAAAGTAAATCTGCATCTCTAGGAACACCATGTTTATACCCAAAAGAAATAAAACTGATTCTAAATGGATCTATTGCTCCAAGTGAAAAGAATTCTTCTATTAAATCTTGCAATCTAGCTGGTTTCAAATTGCCAGTATCGATGCGCATATCAGCTAATTGTTCAATAGCTTCACCAGTCTTTCGCTCAATTTCAATTGCTTCAGATAGAGTACTAGCTTTATTTGAAATCAGTAGCGGATGAGATCTTCTTGTAAATTTGTAACGTGTTAACAGCGTATCGTCATCACTAGTTAAGAACACAATTTTAAGATCAATCCAATCCATGTTCTCTAGAATCTCAATAGCCTTTCTAGCATCTTCGATTCTAACAGCTAACGCAATACGAGGATGACTCGTATCAGCAATTAACAAATCTCCAAATTCTTTTAATAATTTTGCTGGATAGTTATCAATGCAATAGAAACCCATGTTTTCAAACACAGCCATAACTGTTGTTTTTCCAGCACCAGACATCCCTGTTATAATAATTACTTCAACTTTATCCATTATATACACCTCCCTGTAAGTATGTAATTAAATCATCCATTTTGACTAACATATAATCCGGGTTCAAATCCGTTAAATGTTTTGTTCCTTTCTTCGACCAGGAAATACCAATAGCTTTAACTCCAGCCCGTTGTGCCGCAATAATATCTGTGTCATTATCACCAATCATGATACCTTCACTTGCTCCAAAATGCTCCATAGTTTTTATAACTGACTCAGGGTCAGGTTTATGATTAACTACCTCATCATATCCTATTATATAATCTACATAACATTCTAGACCAAATCTCTTTAATCCCATTAATGCTGTAGATTTAAGTTTACTAGTTACAACAGCCACATTATAGCCATTATCCTTTAACCACTTTAATGTCTTTTCCACTCCATCGTATACCGTTACTGTAGCATCATGTTGATCATGATTAAAGCGGCGATATTCAAAAATCAGTTCTTCGACCCAATCCACAGGAAAATAATTCGCAAAAGTATCTTTTAAAGTTGGACCTAAAAAAGAAATTAGTTCTTCTTTTGATAATTCATATCCTGGTTTATACTCCTTAAATACATGAATAAATGATTGAAAAATCAACTCATCTGTATTTATTAGCGTGCCATCTAAATCAAACATAATTAACGGTTTCATTTCATCACTTCTTTCTTCCATTATAGTATACCACAAAAGTAAAAAACGAGGGAATGCCTTCCCTCAATTATTTAATACGTTCTAATCCTTCCTTACTCATTTCATATACCTGATCACATACTTCTGCAATATAACGGCGATCATGGCTAACACTAATGATAGTTCCAGTAAATTCTTTCAACATTTCAATAATTACTGGCGCAGATAATGGAGAAAAATTTCTAGTTGGCTCATCTAATATTAAAACGTTACAATCATCTAAAATCATTTTAAGTATAAATAATTTAGCCTTTTGTCCTCCAGAAATATCACTAATTTTATGAATCATTTCATCCCTAGTAAATTTCATGCTTCCTAAGAAAGTCAACGCTTTCTCCCTTGTTTCCCACTTAACATCCTGCATTAAGAAGTCTACTGCTGTTTTTTCAAAATCCATTTCATCTGTATAGTTTTGTGGCATATAACCAATCTTGATGCCATCCTTTTCTTGAAGTTGCCTATATACCTCTCTAATTAAAGTAGTCTTACCAGTCCCATTTCTGCCAATTATACAAATATGATCTTGCCCCATTACATTCAACTCAATGTTTTGTGCTAATACTCTTTCTTCCATCATTAAATTATCTATTTTGATATCAATTATTCTCTTCCCCTTTGGAAGAGAGTTTTTATTATCAAAAAATACATCAATAGCTTCTTCAACATCTGGAATATCTAAAAAATTATCTGCCTCTTTGTTTAATCTTTTCTCTTGTGACTTTAATACCGCTACTTTTTTCTTTAATAATCTACCTAAACTAGGGTTTCTAACCGCTTGATTTTGTTGATGCTCAACTTTGCTATATATTTGTTGCCAACGATCCATTTGCTTCTTGTGATCCGAGCGTTGTTTTTTTGCCACCGTTTCTTGATGCTCTATTTTATTTCCCCTATAATCTACGTAGTCTTCATAATTCATTCTCTCAATTGTGTGCATAGCTTGAGTTTTCTTCTTTATTTGCTCTAAATGAATTGTAACTGTAGCCGTATTTGTTAACAAGATTTGATCATGCGATATATATATAACCGGAACTTTAGATTCATTGATATAATCCTCCATCCATTCTAAGGTATCAATATCGATATCATTAGTTGGTTCATCCAATAAGACAACATCCGGTTGATTCAACAGCAATTTTAACATCCTCATCTTAACTGATTCACCACCAGATAATGATCCCATTAATTGGTGTGAATAAACTTTATCCAAATCTAGATGCAATTGATTTACTAAATCAATTAATATATCCATATCATAATCATAACCAATATAATCATATACGCTTAGTTCCTTAATACTATCTTCCATTTCTTGAGATAAATATCCTAATCTAGTGTTATTAGTAACTACGCTTCCTTCTACTTCACAATATTCTTCTACTAATTCTCTATTATATATAGCTTTAAGAAATGTCGACTTGCCATTTCCTTCTTCTCCAATAATTGCTACTTTATCTTCATCACGCAAAGTAAAGTTAAGATTATTAACTAACACTCTACCATTTTTTTTCATTGCCAATGATAAATTTCTAATTTCTAACATATATTTAATTCCTGGTATATTATAAATGACTTATTTTTCTAGTCATATTAATATACCTTCTCCTTTCATTTTTTACTATAATTGAATTGTGAGTATGTGTACTTTGTTTTGTTTCCTGTAGCTATGACTACCTCCGGGAGGGCATTGC
>JAVBUP010000038.1:0-33227 GCA_031555175.1 Coprobacillaceae bacterium | reverse complement strand
CAACTACTCTCGTAGCCAAATTGTAACTATGATTAATATTTATATTATTACATTTTTATCAAATTCTATGTTTTCAGAACAAAGTTTAAAAATAACTCTTATTAATTTTCTTACAGAATGTCCTTGCGCACAACGGTGAGATTTACCTTGTGAACGTTTTAGGGTATAATATGTATTGAAAGTGGAATTGTATTTGCATACGGTAAGTATGCATTGATATAGGACTTTTCTTAAATATCTAGAACCACGTTTGGAGATGGCGGTTCTAGGAGCATTATAGTTTCCTGACTGATAAACAGCAGGATCTACCCCAGCGAACGCTATGATCTTAGCGGCGCAGCTGAAATCGTTAATATCACCAATTTCACTTAAAATAGCTAGACCAGAGTATATGCCAATACCTGGAATAGAGAAGATAGGAGAGTTTAGTTCACTAGCTAATTCTTCTATTTTTTTATCTACTTCCTCTTTTTGATCAATGATTCTATCAATGTTTTGAATTAAGTGCTTTAACTCAAACACTGTGACTTGATTGCCTTGACCGATGGAATTTCTAGCGATATCTCTTAATTGTACAGCAGTTAAGTCGATAGTTCTACCTGAACCATTCTGTTTAATAACATTCTTAAGGTGAGTAAGGTTGGCGTTGGCGATATTATGTGCGGAACAAAATTCGCGCAATAACGCCATATAAGGCCTAGAATACTTAGACTTAAAGAGAGAATTGAATTCCGGGAAGAGGATATCAATACATTTTTGAAGTTTATTCTTAGAACGATTAAGTTCTTCCGTTAGATCAGCATGATAACGAGTTAGTTCTCTAGCGGCTCTAAGATTGAACTTATTCTTAGTTAAAGTAGTATAGTTCTTAGAGTGTAAGACTGTACAGATAAGTAAAGAATCTTTCTTGTCATTCTTAGTTTTCCTTACTCTGAGTTTTCTTTGAGCATCTGTAGAAATAGGATTAATCATTCCTATATTAAAAGATAGGTCTAAAAGAAAGAAGATAAGGTTATCACCATAATGACCAGTAGATTCTAAACCAAGTAAATGATTCTTAGACTGATAGGGTTGAATATTCTTCAATAATAAAGAAAAACCATCTTTATTATTATCAAAGAAGAATGGTTCAACATGAATGACTCCATTAGAGTCAGTGACGCAAGCACAGTGATTAAACTTACCTACATCAATACCGATATAAAACATAAAAACACGTCCTTTCTGTAATGTGTGATATGTAACAATCCACGATAAAGATATCAAAGATCCTGGTGCGAGATACAAGTTCAAAGACTTATCTAACTAATGACAATTAAGATACGTTACGTGGCAATGCCCTCCCGGAGGTAGTCATAGCTACAGGAAACAAAACAAAGTACACATACTCACAATTCAATTATAGTAAAAAATGAAAGGAGAAGGTATATTAATATGACTAGAAAAATAAGTCATTTATAATATACCAGGGAATAAAAAATGAATTATATTTTAAATGCAGAAAATATTACGAAGTCTTACGGTAATAAAGTAGTAGTTGATAACATTTCTATTAGAATGCAAAATGATGAAGTGTTTGGCTTGCTTGGTGCTAACGGTGCTGGTAAATCAACATTAATTGATTGTATTCTTGGCACAAGACAATCTAATTGTGGGAGTGTCAAAATATTAGATTTGGATACGAAAAACGATCGTAAGCGATTATTTGAGAGTATTGGGGTACAGTTTCAAGAATCAAATTATCAAGAGCAAATTAAAGTGTATGAGCTATGTGAGGAGACACAATGCTTATATAAAAACTACTTAGATTATCGTGATTTATTGAAGCAATTTAAATTAGATGATCTAAAGGATCAACTAGTTAAAGAACTATCTGGAGGGCAAAGACAAAGATTATTCATTGTGTTGGCTCTAATACCAAATCCAAAGATTGTTTTTTTAGATGAGTTAACGACTGGCTTAGATGCTAGGAGTAGAAGAGATGTTTGGAAATATCTTAAAGTATTAAAAAAGGATGGTTTAGCAATTTTCTTAACATCTCATTATATGGATGAAATAGAAGAGCTATGCGATAGAATATTGATACTAAAGAAAGGAAAGCAAATATTTAGTGGGACTGTATTAGAAGCGATAGAGCAAAGTCCATACGATAGTTTTGAAGAAGCATACCTTTGGTATACTGATGAGGAGGATGAAGATGAAGACATTTAGAACATTATTTAAGATTGAGTTTAAGTTATCAATTAGAGATATGAATATGACTATTTTCGCGATAGCAATGCCTCTTGTAGTTGCAATAATAATTGGGATCATCTATGGTGATAAACCAGCATATGATGGAGCTGATATCTCATTTTATGAGCAAACATTTGGAGCAATAGCATCAATAGCAATAGCAGCTTCTGGTTTAATGGGTCTACCGCTTGTGATCTCTGATTATCGTCGAAAAAAGATCTTAAAGAGGTATAAAGTTACTCCGATAAGTCCAACAATGATTCTTTTTGTGCAATTTGCAATATATGCATTTTATTGTTTTTTAGGAGCGCTTAGTGTTTATATAGTCTCATTACTATTCTTTAATTTCTCTTTAACAAATCAAATGCCTGTATTTCTGCTAGTATTTATTCTAGTGATTATTAGTATCTTTAGCATTGGGCTCTTCATTGCATCGGTAGCTAAAAATGAGAAGCAAGCCAATTTAATTACTACATTATTATATTTCCCAATGTTGGTATTCTCTGGTGCTACATTACCTTATGAAGTGATGCCTAAACTAATGCAACAAATATCTGACATAATGCCATTAACTCAAGGAATAAAACTACTAAAGAACTCACTTACTGGGCAACTCAATATTGATGCATCATTACTAGTTATAGTTGTAGTTCCAATGATATTGATTCCACTTTCCATAAGGATGTTTAAATGGGAATAATACCTACAAAATGAAAAGAGCTCAGTTGAATCTGTTTGAATAAAACAGGTTTCTGAGCTTGTTTTTATTTATAAATAATGTTTATAATAACCATTACCATTCCTTAATTAAATCAAATAAGGCAACATTTTTATAAATAACTTCCTTACCTTTTTTCTCACTAATTAAGAACCCTTCTGCTTCTAGCGCCTTTAAATAAGTTTGGGCAGTAGATCTAGATATACCAAGAGCATTTCTAAAGTGTTCATTTTTTGTATAGAGATCAAAATATAGATAAGTAAGCAAATCGTGGGAATATATTTTAGGTAGTTTGGCTTTTATTAATTCTTCAGTTCCATTCATACTATCATAGAAGTTTACAATAAACTTGATAGTGAAATCGCTAGTCCAAGAAATCCCTTTTAACATATAAATTATAAACTCAGCGATGTTTATTGGATCTAGTTGGGCCATTTGAAGTTTCTCATAATACTCTATTTTATTTTCATTTATATATTTACTTAGGAAAAGAATAGGCGCGTTCAACTTTTTTTTAAACATTAAATACATAATATTCAGAATTCTTCCTGTTCTACCATTTCCATCATAGTAGGGATGAATTGCTTCAAATTGGTAATGAATTAATGCCATCTTAACAAGATCGTCTAAATTATCTTGATCATTATTTATATAAGCCTCTAGATTCGAAAGATATTCCATAATATCTGATTCATTTTGTGGCGGAGTATGTATTATCTCTCCTGTTTTAGTGTTCTTAATAACTGTCCCAGGGAGCTTTCTAATATCTCCTTTTGATGGTTCAACTACTCTATGGATTTCATTTAAGATATTTATTGAAATAAAATTCATTTCATCAATAAGATTGCATCCATAAAGAATTGCTTGGCGATAGTTTACAACTTCCTTGGCAGTTCCCATTTTATCATTTAAAATGAGTTCCTTAAACAACGCATCATAAGTTGTTACGATATTCTCAATTTCACTTGATTCCTTAGCTTCCCCTAATGTAACAGCGTTGAATATCACATTTGGGTTTGGAAGTAGTCTAATAATTCCATTCAATTCACCAATTCTGTTATTTGCTCTTATAAGTTCTTTTATTAACGCTTCATTTTGGAAATCCATATTATATAATGGTAATTTAATCATATTATCACCTCGTGATTAAATTATACGTTTTTTTAATCACGTTGTAAATACGTGATTAAATTATGGATCCTTTTTTATCCGTTGTAATAACATGATTAAATAATAAAATTGATTTATAAAATATTAGCTCTATAAACTCATAGTGATATGTTTAGATAATTGAAAATGAATAGTAGTTAATATATAATTGGAATAGAAAGTAGTAGGGTGATAATTATGAAATTAGTGACTATACCAAAAGATGAATATGATGACTACAGACTTAATTGTATATTTAAAGGGTACAAATGGGATCCACAATTTCTAGATAATAATACTGTAGCTAGACATGTATTAATTATTACTGAAGAAGAACATAGAGAATTAGAAAGACTTACAGAAGCGCTTGATCAAGAAACGATTAAGGCAGAAGAGTTTTTGAATAATAACTTAAAACTAGCAAAACCATTAGCGTTACCAAGGCAAATTCGTAATGAACTTAAGAATATGAAAAATTACAAAGCAAATCGTCATATTAGATTAATGCGTTATGACTTTCATCCTATTATTGAAGGTGGATTTGCAATCAGTGAGGTAAATAGTGATGTTCCTGGTGGTTTTGCAGAAGCATCGCTAATGCCAGAAATTGCATTAGAAGTTTTAGATAATGATAATTACTATTTTACGAATTTCGGTGAGATATTAACTAATTCATTTGTAAAAAAAGTTAAACCTCATGGTAAAGTCATGCTAGTTCATTGCACATCGTATAGTGATGATCGCCAAGTTATGCAGTTTTTAGGAGATAAATTGGAATATTTAGGTTTTGATACTATTTATGCAGCCGCTGATCATGTAAGGTTTAGTAATAATAAAGCTTATAGCATTCTAGATGGTAATCACGGGCAAGTAGATGCTATATTTCGCTTTACACCTCTAGAATGGTTAATTGGTGTAAAGCCAAAGCGATGGCAAGGATATTTTGATACTACCACAACATCGTGTAATCACCCAATCGCCATATTTGCGCAGACAAAGAGGTTCCCACTTGTCTGGGATACATTAGAGGGTGAGGGTATTGATTTATCAACATGGCGTGCCTTATTACCAGAAACAATCGAAGTAAAAGATGCTAAGAATCGCAATGGGTTTATTTATAAACCAGCTTGTGGTAGAGTGGGAGAAGGAATCACGATCAAAGAAGCCTGCCAAGAAGGCGAGTACGGAAAAATAATGAAGGACATTAGGAAACATCCTAAGCGCTACTTAGCACAGAAAAGGTTTAATAGCTTACCATTAATAACTGATGAAGGTGAAACATTTCATGTATGCCTAGGTTCATATACTGTTGATGGTAAAGCTGCTGGTTACTATGCTAGAATCAATCGAACACCGCGTATTGATTCAAATGCAGCTGATATCCCAGTTTTAATTGAAAGGAGCACAAAATGACAGCTAGAGAAATATTTAAAATATGGGCACCAATAGCTGCGAGATGGGTGGAGTGGGTTAGACCAGTTCCATTTATCAATATTAATAGTACTACTAAAATATATACAACTACTAGTTTTAATGAACCAGTAATAGAATATATAATCGAATTAAAAAGTGATACTGCGATAATCATTGATTTACCAGAAGGTAATGCTATAGTAGAAGGAATAGAACTTGCGAAACTTGGCTATAGACCAATCCCTATTTACAATGGAACAAACCCACAGCCAGGGGCGATGGCACTGGTAGAGAATCAAGGTATAGAAAATGCTTTGATTTGGGGAGCAAAACGACTTGAGAATATGAAAATTGCTCATGATGCGCCTCCGATATTCTTATTAGATAGTAATCGCATGCATCGCTATAAGATGAACACATCTGTTTTTGATAATAGTTGGGATATTTATGATCAAGATATACCATCAGCAAATTATTTTTTAGATCATGGGATTACGAAGATAATCGTAAAGAGCGAAAAGATACAAAATGACTTAATAAAAATATTATATAAGTTTCAAAACAAGGGTATCAAGATTTATTTCACTAATGGGTATGAAGAACCACAAGTTTATATAGTCAAAAAGCCATCTCGAAAAGTAAATAAAAACTTTGGGTAAAGAGAGTAATAAGACTTCAATGAAAACTAGGGAGAAAATATATGATTAAATATGTGGCTTTTTTAAGGGGAATAAATGTTGGTGGGAAGAATAGAATATCAATGCCACAACTAAAAAGAGAATTTGAAGAATTAAAATTCCATGAAGTTTTAACCTATATTAATAGTGGGAATGTGATTTTTTCTAGCGATATAGCGGATATAAATGCTATTAAAAACTCAATTGAAATGATGATTAACATCAAGTTTGGTTTTAATATTCCTATATTTATTATATCTATAGAAAAATTAGGAATGATACTGGAAAAAGCCCCAGAGTGGTGGGACAGTGGTAGTAAAGATATATATGATAATACTATTTTTATAATTCCACCAACGACATATGAAGAAGTATTTTTTGAAATTGGAGAGGCAAAACAGGAATATGAAAAAATAGATCATTATAGTAATGTCATTTATTGGTCATTTGAGTTAAAATCATACTCTAAAACAAACTGGAAAAAAACTGCTAATTCAAAAATAAATGATATGGTAACTATAAGGACGGCTAATACAGTAAAGAAATTATTAGAACTTAGTAAATAATAAATTGCAATAAAAAATATTACCAATTAAGGTAATATTTTTATTTTGTCTTGAAATATAATTCCTAGTGACCGCCTCCGCCGCCACCGCCACCACGTCCTCCGCCACCAAAGCCTCCATGGCCTCCGCTTCGCACTGTAAATGAGGCAGTACGAGTAGCTGTTCTAAATGCATGCCTACTTGTATAGAAGCTTCTTGAACGATAGTATGGGTTATATAAAATAGGACTAGAACTCCTGTCTGGGCATCTTACTTCAAGTGCCTTAATTACTTTTTCAGATATACCAAAGGCAGTTGCATAAATTAAGTATTGTTCCCATAATGCCAATTCTATAACAGTTTTTTCTTTCATTAATGTCTCACTGTTTAAGAAATTATATAAAGCTCTCCATTTTGCATATTCATTTTCTCCAAATTGAGTTAATAGAATTGCCTTTTTTGATATTTTATAAAGATATAGTGCACTAATAATTAATCCAAACCCAAAGACAAATATAGATCCAAAAGCTAAATCTAAACGAGTAGCAAATGATATTGAGTTTCCAAAAATGATAATTAATGTCCCTAATATTGCATAAATAATTGCTTGGCTCCTCAATTCTTCTTTTGGTTTTCTATAATTATTATTTTGAAAATATTTTTTAGTAACTCCAATTCTTGTTACTAACCCATTTACTGACTTAACAAATGAATCAGTGTTTTGATAATCCATTGAGATTTTTTCTTGGAATGAATTCATTGAAATTTCTACTCCATGAGAATGTCTCACTATTAGATTAAAGTATTGTTCCTCTGTTGTAGTTAGTGGTTTAATTGCAGGTGCAAGATTTTCCGAGTTCAAATCTTGAGATGTAGGATTAAACTTAACAACAATCTTAACATTATTTGAATCCCAGCTACGCTCATTCTTGATCTTGTCTAACTCAATATAACCTTTGTGAGCTAAACTAAGCATAATTGCTGCATAACCATCCTCAATCTTCTCTTTACTTTTATGCTTGCAGAAGACTAAAGCAGCTGCAAAATTAGGATCTAAGTCACTAGGAATATCTCGATAATATAGCATTTCCTCTTCAGGTTTGTAGAACGTATATTTCTTATTCACCCTCTTCTTCTTAGTGAAAGTTCTATAAAGAATAAATAGTGTAATTATGTTAAGTACAATGAATACAAAAATTTTAACTATTTTAAAAGTTTCAGGCAAGTTCTCATAACTTGATTGTGCATTTCTAGTTTTAGTAAGCATATTATCATTATAGTAATCATTTACTGATGCATAGTTAGTAAACTTATGCTTATCTTCACCAAATGATATTAAGGCAAACTCTATATATTCATTATATGCCCTAAATTGAAGCTGTGATTCATCTAGATCAAACGAGAAAGTATGATAACCTGGGTTAGCAGTATCAGATTCAATGAAGTCAAACTCATGAGAGTTCGTTCCATATGTATAAGCATCATAATTACCCACTCTAGGCATGGTCTCATTAGGGAAAAGAATTTGACCTTTAAACGAATTAAGATATTTAGTTGTCTCTCCAGAGTACATCGCCAAATAAAGCTCTGATGAATCTCCATAACGCAGTGCAGCATTATTCATTTCATATTGTATTTCATAAACTACAGTTTCACGGTATAATGCATCGACATAAAATAATACACACTCGAATTTATATTCTCCATCATATGGTCCTTTGCTATGATACCATTTACCTGGCCCATATCCACCCCATGTATTGATATAATCAAAATCATCCCAATATAGTTTAGGACTTTCATCGTATATAACTGAACTTCCATCATCAAGAATTTGTTTTACATAATTAACTTTATAATCAACCTTAACTCCATCAACATAAGCTTCAGGAAGATCTCTCCACAACTCCCAAAATGGGTTTCCAATTGATTCTGCATGAATATCAAATGTTAATCGTTCAGTAATAATAACTTTTCCATTACTACCAACTTCATCAACAACTACTGCTGTATAATCTACCTCAGTGATTCTAGCATAATCATTCATATCGCTAAAACATCCAATACCTACTATTATAGTAAATATAGCAGCTATAACTACCCATGAATATCTACGCATTTCAACACCCCCTTATATTTGGAATTATACACTATTTTCATAAATGTATAAATAAAATAAATGAAACGGTTTAGATGTATTGACAAAGTGTTGAAGATAATCAAAAAACACATTTTCATGTGTTTAGTATTGCGGTACAGACTAACATTAATTATGTGGTTATATCAGAAAACGGTACTACTAGTATATCAACACTATTACTATTTTTATAATCAAACTTAATAATGCATGTCTTAGATATAACATCAACGCTAATAACTTTTGCAAATTTCCCATTGTATAATGGATTATCTCCATGATAGTATACAATTTTTAGTGGTTCAGGCCAGTATTCTTGAAGATCTTTATTATCATAAGCTTTTTTGATATATCCTGCTTGATTATTTATAGAATTATTGTGACTATTAATAATTGCATTATTATGATTCTTTATCGTAATGAGTAAAGCCTCATATTTATCACTGATTTCTCTATACTCACGAATCCATTTCAGTTCTTCATAGATATCGTTCATTAACCACTCATTATGTTCTTTATGCAATTCAAATCGATTTTTACATAGATTATTCAATTCTTGCTTATATTTTGCTATCTCCGCTATGTAAGAGTTTGGGATGCTAGACAAATTGGTATTATAATTTCTATTGCCCTGATTACTTTTGGTAATATCTTCAGAGCTACTGTAGTATACAATATAGAAAAAGAAACTAACTATTAATGTACCAATTAAAATTGGTATTATTAATCCGCTTATATCATCCACTATAATCACTCTCCATATATTTGTTGGCGATATCTTTGGCTAATTATACACTACACTAATTAGCCTAGTCAAATAAGCGATTATGGCGAAATTTATGGTCTATATACATAGATACCTTTGGTAAGAATTATATTTTTAAGATATTCAGAATTGAAAGTACTAAAGATTTTTCCTACACTCGTAGTATTAGAAAGTTATTATGCTATAAGTAAGTGTCTATTTATGTAATATAAAAATGTATGGAAATATTGTTTATAGTTAAGTTACATTTTACTTATATTAGTATTCAAAATAACATGCTATAATTAATAATAGAAAGGCGGTGTTTACATGAATTCAACGAAGGTAGTACCAGAAATAAGAACTAGGCTTAGAAATCATATAGTAGAAATGCCAAAAGAAATATATAAAGCAAGTGGGATTATTATCAATGGCATGAAAATAAAGTCGCTAATATTCTCAACTGATATAGCCATAATAAAAAATTGTAATGCTGATGCAGTAATAGCTGTGTATCCATTTACTCCAACCATAGAGATAACAAAAGCTATTATATCAACAGCTCCAATGCCAGTGTTTGCAGGAGTAGGAGGAGGCACAACTGCTGGACATCGTGTAAAAGATATTGCACTAGATGCTGAACTGCATGGTGCGATAGCTGTAGTATTGAACGCACCAACTAAAACACAATTCATTGAAGAATTAAGTGATTTAGTAGATATTCCCATCGTTTTGACTATTGTGTCTGAACATGAGAATATCCCAGAAAGACTAAAATCGGGAGCAATGATTTTTAATGTGTCTGGGGGTAAAGATACAGCTAAGATTGTTAAAAAGATACGTGAGCTAGATAAAGATGTTCCAATCATTGCAACAGGGGGCCCAACTTCAGAAACAATTATGGAAACTATTCAAGCAGGTGCAAATGCAATTACTTTTACACCTCCTACCAGTGGCGAAATATTTGCTGAATTGATGAATAAGTATCGTAAAGTTGCGAGTGATGAGTAAAATTTAAATAAGAAAAGCGATATATCTACGAAACTAGATAATCGCTTTTCTTTTTACTTCACATTAAGTTTGAATTCATCGTTTTCAACATCAACAATAATTGTATCATTGTTAGTGATTCTTTCGTCAATCAAGTTTTTGGCAATTAATGTTTCAAGATTTCTAGTAATGAATCTTTTGATTGGTCTTGCTCCAAATGTTTTATCATATGCTGAATCAATAATGAACTCTTTTGCTTTATCTGTAAGATTAATTTTAATCTTTCTATCTTTCAATCTATTTTCAATTTCAATGACAATTTTATCAATGATATCATAAATAACATCCTTAGATAATGGATTAAAGATAATAATCTCATCGATACGATTAATGAATTCTGGCTTGAAAGTACGCCTTAGTTCATGTGTTATTAACTCATGGCTATCAACTTCATTTTCTAAAATATAGTCGCTACCCAAATTTGAAGTCATAATGATGATTGTATTCTTAAAGTTTACTGTTCGACCTTGTGAATCAGTAATATGCCCATCATCAAGTATCTGCAGTAAAATGTTAAAGACATCTTTATGAGCTTTTTCGATTTCATCAAATAATACAATACTATATGGATTACGTCTTACTGCTTCAGTTAGTTGGCCTGCTTCTTCATATCCCACATAACCAGGAGGAGCTCCTAACAATCTTGATACGCTAAAACTTTCCATATATTCTGACATATCAATGCGGATCATATGCCTTTCATCATCAAAAAGCTCACGAGCTAAAGATCTAGCAACTTCAGTTTTACCAACACCTGTTGGCCCCAGAAAAATAAATGAACCGATTGGCTTATTTGGATCTTTAATCCCAGAACGAGCACGTATAATAGCTTCTGATACTAATTGCAAAGCTTCATCCTGACCTTTAACATATCTTCCCAAATTCTCTTGGAGATTTAAGAGTTTTTCTTTTTCACCCGTTACAAGTTTGGCAACAGGAATTTGCGTCCATTTTGAAATTATCTCCGCGATATCATCTTCATCTACAACATCACTAAGAATACTTGATTCACTTGCTTGACGTAAGTCTTCAATTTCTTTTGTGAGTTGGGGAATTGTACCATGCCTTAATTTGGCAGCATTCTCTAAATCATATTGACTTTCTGCAATTTCAAGACGATACTTAGCATCTTCTAATTCTTCTTTTTTCTTATTGATTGAATCGCTAACTTTCTTTTCCTCATCCCACTTATTTTTAAGCACTGACTCTTGCTCTTTTAAGGAAGATATTTTATCTTCAATCTCTTTACGCCTTTCTTTACTATATTCATCAGTTTCCTTTTTTAAAGCAGCTTTCTCAATTTCTAAACTCATAATTTGTCTAGTAAGAGTATCAATTTCTACAGGAACTGAATCAAGTTGTACTTTAATAGTAGAACAAGCTTCATCAACTAAATCAATCGCTTTATCAGGCAAGAAACGATCAGTAATATAACGGTCAGATAATACTGCAGCAGTTACTAAAGCATTATCTTTTATAGTTACCTTATGGAATACTTCGAATCTTTCTTTTAGTCCACGAAGTATAGTAATTGTATCTTCTACACTAGGTGCACTAACAATTACTTTTTGAAAACGTCTTTCAAGAGCTCCATCTTTTTCAATATATTTGCGATATTCTTTAAGAGTAGTAGCACCAATAACTTTGATTTCTCCTCGTGCTAACATTGGTTTTAACATATTACCAGCATCAATAGCACCATCAGCTCCAGCACCTACAATCATATGGATTTCATCAATAAACATAATGATCTCTCCATTTGAGTTTTTAATCTCATTTAATACTGCTTTTAACCTTTCTTCAAATTCACCACGGAATTTTGCCCCAGCAATTAGAGAGCCCATATCTAGTTCCCAAATACGCTTATTTTTTAAACTAGCAGGTACATCTCCTTTCACAATACGCTGTGCTAAACCTTCAGCAATAGCCGTTTTCCCAACACCAGGTTCACCTATTAGAACCGGGTTGTTCTTTGTCTTTCGGGATAGTATTCTTGTAATGCTGCGAATTTCTTCATCTCTGCCAATTACAGGATCTACTTTCCCATCGATAACATTTTTGACAAGGTCACGACCATATTTTTCCAATACATTTTCTAAATTTTGTTGATATGGATTTTCATTATTCATTATACATCCCTCCTTACAAATATATTATACTCTTTTTTTAGCACTCTTCAATAGAGAGTGCTAAATATTTATAAAATATTTTCATTTCAAATTTCTTTTCAAAATAAAAACAAACATATTTGATTATGTTTGTTTATGATATTTAAATTGTAAGTTCTTTTTTCCATAATCCATGAAGATTGCAGTACTCATAAACATTTATGATTCCCTTATATCCATCTAGATTATATTCTGTGTAAGGAACTCCTGTTGGATCTAAATCTATTTGAGTAATTTTGTCTCCTGCTTCCACAACAATAAAGGCGATATGATGCTCAATCGTCATTGGATGAATCACCTCACCAATTTGGATTTTTAGTACATCATTATCTACGACTACATAGGGCACATGCTTTTCTCTAGCAGCATCAACTACACCAGCTTTTAGCAGTTTGTACTTTACACCGCCCACCTCAATATCTAGATTTTCTTCTCCTATCATTGAGATTACTTCTTTGTTTTCGTTAATATAAAAATTTAAGTTCATATAAGTCCTCCCTTTCATATGTATAGTATAACACATCTTATTAGTAATGATTACTAATATGCTCAAAAAATTTTTAGTTAAAGTAAATTGCATATTGTATGCTGTCAGCTGTCATTTTCTTCACATTATAATGCTATTATATTACTTAAAGGAGGGAACTATGAAAAAAATATTATTATGCCTGGGGGTACTTACATAATTAGCTGTTGGTTGTCAAAAAGATAGTTATATAACAGTAGAAAGATAATTGTAATATTAGGCATATGCGATGTTGACATAGTGTGGGAACTAAAATGTTTGAAAAAAGAAGCAAAGTTTTATTTGTTAGTGCAGTCTTAGCAGTAATTTATAGTATTTACTTGGTAACTTATTTTTTAGGGGTTAATTCATCAGCTACATCAGATACAGAAATAATTGGTGGAGCTCTTGCGACAGCAATGGTAATGCCACATATGGCATTAATGGTTATTGGTTCTATTTTCTCGGTATTAGGATTTTTTAAGAGAAAACCTGGTTTTGCATTAGCTGCTGCGATTCTAATTACAGTAGCAGCGGTACTATTCATGTTATATGCAATGTTTGCACTTCCAATTGCAATACTTGGATACGTAGGTTATTCTAAGCAAAAGAAAATTAATCTCGCTTAGAAATTAGCACTTTATCAATCGATAAAGTGTTTTGCCTTTTATTTTATACTATTAAATGATAAAATCTATTAGGAGGGGCATATGGATAAGATAACTGAAAAGCTTATGAAAGAAGTCAAGTTTACAAGAAAACTTGATGATATATTAGAAAATGAGCATATAAGAGAAATTACTAGTATTGATAAATATTTAAATGAATTAATTGCAAGAAAAGAAGTATCAAAATCGAAAATAATTGCTAAGGCAGGTATTAATCATACATATGCATACCAAATACTGTCTGGTGAGAGACAAAAACCATCTAGGAATATTTTGATTCAGTTTGCTATAGGATTAAATGCCTCTTTGCGAGAAACAAATCGCTTATTAAGGATTGCAGGGCATAGCGAATTATATATTAAAAATAAGCGTGATGTAATAATAATGTATGGTATAAAACATGGATATAATTTAGAGAAGGTAGAAGAATTATTGTACGAATACAATCAAGAAACAATATGTGATAAGTAGGTGAATGAATGGATCGTTTAGAATATGTATTAGAGGTGTTTTCAAATGATAGTCGCTATCAAATGGTGAAGGAATTAAAAAGTGATATTTATGGTAGCGTAGAACTAGTACATGATCTAGAGGAAGATAAGTTGTGTGTTAGGAAATGTTATTATGAGAATTGGCGGACATATGAGAATGAGTTTAAGATTCTTTCGACGATAAATCACCGGTTTATACCAAAAGTTTATGAGTCGTATATGATTAATGATCATTTTGTGATGATAGAAGAGTATATTGAGGGAAAAACGCTTACTACATATATTGAAGAAACAGGCAAAATGGGAGTTATACCGGCATTAAGAACTATTTACTCATTATGCAGCGTTGTAAAGTTTTTACACAATCAGTCTGAGGCAATAATCCATCGTGATATCAAACCTGATAACATAATATATAAAGGGAATGATGATATATCATTGATAGATTTTGGGATTGCTAGAAAATTTAAAAAAGAGGCAGAAAAAGATACTGTCTTTTTTGGGACACAGGGATATGCGCCTCCTGAGCAGTTTGGATATGGTCAAACTGATAATCGTGCTGATATATTTGCGATAGGAAAGACATTAGCTTTTATGCTTCACGGTAGACAAGTTGGGTCTACTAATGGGGTTTTAGATTTGGATGAGTATATACCTAGTGAAGTCAGAAGAATAATTAATAAAGCTGCTGAGTTTAATCCTGCTGATCGCTATTCTACTATCAGTCAATTAATGGAAGAGATTAAGAGGTATCTAGATAAAGTTCAACCGCCTCCTGTTAAAGCTAATTCTAAGAAGGTGAATGTTGTAGGTGATACAACAGTTAAAAAATCAAAATCTCGATTTGGCCCAGTAATTGCCTTAGTGCTTGGAATATGGATGTTTGCAGTATTAATAGTATCAAGAATAACAGATTTACCAGATTGGCCAGTAACAACACAGGATAAAGTAATCGTATTTGTTCAAGATATTGTATGGTATGGATTATTTGTATTTATTATTGTAGTTATGTATACGAATTTATTCAATTTTAATAAATGGAATCGTCTAATAGTCAAATATGGTTGGAAAGGGAAGATAATAACCTATGTTATCAGTTTCTTTCTTTGCGCAATTATTATAGTTACTCTTAATTCATTTACAACTCAAGAATACAAGCAGTATGTTGAGTTAAGAAATAGCACCCAAAAATAACTCTTATTATAAGAGTTATTTTATATTGCACTAAAAATAGCGAGAGTAGTTATCTAAAAGTAACTAACTATGCTATAATTTTGTCACAGGTGGTGAAACTATGGAGAAGATATTTGCGAAACATATAATCATGAATGCAAGTTTGAAATCAAATTGGTTTGGTTCTGATTATAATATGAATATTTATCGTGGATGCTCACATGGCTGTATTTATTGTGATAGTCGCAGTGATTGTTATAAAGATCCTAATTTTAATGTTGTTAAGATTAAAGATAATGCATTGCCCATTATTAGAGATGATCTTGATAGTAAAGTTAAGAAGGGCGTTATTGCAACTGGAGCAATGAGTGATCCCTATAATCCATTTGAAAAGGAATTACAGCTAACTAGGCATGCATTAGAGTTAATCGATGCCTATGAGTTTGGAGTAGCAATTGCTACAAAAAGCGATTTAGTCACAAGAGATATCGATATTTTAAAGAGTATTAAAACTCATTCTCCAGTCATTGTTAAGATAACTATAACGTGTGCAGACGATAATCTGTGTAGTACATTGGAGCCAAATGTAGCTTCATCATCTTTGAGATTTGCAGCATTAAAACAATTATCTGATGCCGGCATATTCTGTGGAGTATTGATGATGCCTATTTTACCATTTATTAATGATAATGAAGAAAACGTGAAGGAAATTGTGTTAAAAGCATATCAAGCAGGTGCAAAGTTTATTTATCCGTCTTTTGGAATGACGCTAAGAGCCGGCAATAGAGAATATTACTATGATAAACTCGAACAATTATTTCCCGGGACAAAAGAAAAATACATCAAGACATATCAAACAAGGTATAGTTGTACAAGTCGTCACGCCAAAAAACTTTATCAAATTTTTACGACGGAGTGTTTAAAATATGGTATTTTGTATGATATGGATCAAATAACATTAGCTTATAAAAAAGGATATACATCAAATGCAATAATCAATTATAAGAATATATTACATAAATAAAAGAGAAATATTTGAACTGAACTGCCCCCAAGAAGTTAGACCGAAAATCTAACAGATTGGAGGCAGTTTTATTATGGCAAAATATACATTTGAGTTTAAAAAGAAAATAGTTTTAGAATATATTAATGGAGTTGGCGGATACTTTTATTTATCAAAAAAATATAATATATCCCAAACAACTCCATCAATAGTTGAAAGATGGGTTAAGGCATATCGAGAATTTGGAGATGAAGGGTTAAGAAGATCCAGGGAAAATAACAATTATACTTTCGAGTTTAAACTACATGTGATAGAGTTATATTTAAGAAACGAAGTATCCTATCAGGACCTAGCTCTATCACAAGGAATAAACAATCCGACACTTATTACACGGTGGGTGAATGATTTTCGAATAGCAGGACCTGATGCACTACGACCCAAGCAGAAAGGAAGACCAACTACTTTGAAATCATCTCATAAAGAAAAAACAAAAGTTATCAATGAATCTAACACTGTAGATACAAGCACTAAACATGTACAAGAGTTGGAAGATAAAGTACTAAAGTTAGAAATTGAAAATGCCTATTTAAAAGAACTGAGGAGGCTGCGTCTAGAGAAGGAAAAACTTCTGAAGGAACAGCGAGAATTGTCCACAGCCTCCGAGGACAATACAAATTAAAGGACATCCTCGCAATCGTCAAAATACCGAAAGCTACCTATATGTACTGGCAAAAACGCTTTGATAGAGAAAATCCAAATCAACAATTA
Organism: Coprobacillaceae bacterium; assembly: GCA_031555175.1. Classification (GTDB taxonomy): domain Bacteria; phylum Bacillota_I; class Bacilli_A; order Erysipelotrichales; family Coprobacillaceae; genus JAVBUP01. The sequence continues at coordinate 15,782 of JAVBUP010000038.1, read as the reverse complement.
GAAGAAGAGATGAAGAGAATACGGGAAGAACATCCGAATTATGGATATCGAAGAATCCATGCCGTGCTAATAAAGCAAGGATATAAGCATGATATAAAGAAAACACATAGGCTATGTAAGAAATTACAAATACAAGTAACCACCTTTACTAGAAAGAGTAGGAAGTTTTCTACTTACAAAGGGAATGTAGGGACAGTGGCGCCTAATAGAGTTAAAAGACGTTTTACAAGCACTATCGCACATCAAAAAATCACGACAGATACTACAGAATTCAAGTATTATAAAATAGATTCAAAAGGGAAAATGGTGATTAAAAAATTGTATCTAGATCCTTTTTTAGATATGTATAACAGTGAAGTGATTACTTACCGAGTCTCAGATCAGCCAAATGGGGAGTCTGTCATGGAAGGGCTGAAGGAAATCATAGCAAAGACATCGGATTGTATCTATAGGAGGACCTTTCATTCTGATCGAGGCTGGGCTTATCAAATGAAATCCTACGCGAGTACACTTAGAAAGAATAAGATATATCAAAGTATGTCTAGGAAAGGAAATTGCCTAGATAACTCAATTATGGAAAATTTTTTTGGAATCATGAAACAAGAGATGTACTATGGTAAAAACTTTTATAGTTATGAAGAACTAGTAGAAGAAATAGATAACTATATTAAATATTATAATGAAGAAAGAATAAAAGAAAAACTAGGTTGGATGAGCCCGACAGAATATCGTCTCAATAACCTAGTTGTATAATAAAGAGAAGCGATATAATCGTTTCTCATAAAAGTCTAACTTTTTGGGAGCACATCAGAATTTATTTCTCTTTTCTTATGTAGATATAGCTATACTGATTACTTATAGTATTTCAATATAATCGTAGTTATTTCACTTATTAATTTCTGAATTCTTCTCTTAGAATATTCAGAAATAACTGACTTGCTTTTGAAAATATTTGATATTTCTTCCATACAAGAGTTAATCCAACTTCTAATTTAGGTTCCAGCGGTCTAAAGCATAGATTACTATCTCCACTCGTATTAATAATATGATCTAGACAAAGTGCATAACCAATTCTATTCTCTACAAGAATAGAAGCATTATACAAAAGATTATATGTGCATACCACTTGTAAATTTTCAAATCTTTCTCCTAACCATCCAGATATTTCATTTTTAACCATTTCTTGGCTTGAGCATATAAGTGGTAGATTTATTAAATCATTTGTTTTTATTGATAAAGATGGCGCTAATGCGTCATCTTTGCGCATTAACAAGCCCCATGTATCAGTAGTTGGCAACTTAATATATTCATATTTAGAAATATCCGCCGGCTCTATAACTACCCCAAAATCTATAAGTCCTTTCTCTAAGCGCTCTGAAACATCTTGTGCATTGCCACTGAAGAAGTGAAAGCGAATATTTGGATAATATGATCGACACTTTTGAATAGCGCTGGCTATATAACTCATAGCTTGCGTTTCTCCACCACCTATGTAAATATCTCCACTAATGTTTTCCTCTGATAACATGATTTCACTTTCTGTCTTATCAACTAAACTAACTATTTCTTCTCCACGATGCCTAAGTAGCATTCCTTCTTCGGTAAGTATTATCTTTCTATTACCTCTAATAAACAATTGCTTACCAAGCTCATCCTCTAACTCTTTCATTTGTCTAGAGAGCGTTGGCTGCGTCACATGCAAAAACTTAGCAGCTCCAATAATTGTTTCTTCTCGTGCAATTGCCAAAAAATATCTTAATGTACGTAATTCCATATTATCACCATATTTATTATAACGTTAGTTTCTATGCTTTACAAGCATAGCAATGTATTTGTTATAAGTATTTGATATTTTTAACTCTGTAACATAAAATATTTTATGAGGTGAGATAATATGGTAGGTAAATTGGATAACATAGTAAAAAATCTAGAAGACTGTGGATGCAATAAAAAACAAATCTCTGAGTTTTTACATTATACCAATGAAAATGATGTAAATAGACAGATTTCATTATTAAAATGTCAGAGATGTGATATACTTCAGGATCTTCATACCATCCAACAAAAAGTAGATCGCTTAGATTATCTTATCAATAAATTGAAATTGGAAAAGTAATAAATATATTATATATGAAAGAGGAAATAATAATGAAATTAGTGAAGCAAATGTTTTTAAGCGGTGAAAGAGCACTTTTTAAAAGTAATGGATTGAGAATTGAGGATTGTGTCTTTGCAGATGGTGAATCACCATTAAAGGAAAGTAATAATCTAGACATTAACCAAACAACATTCAAATGGAAATATCCATTATGGTATTGTAATAATGTTCTTGTCACGAATTCTACCTTAGTAGATTCTGCGAGATCAGGTATCTGGTATACACACAATATTGAAGTTAGGGATAGTATCATTGAGGCTCCAAAGACATTCAGAAGAGCGAGTAATATAACGTTAATCCGCGTTGATATGCCCCATGCACTAGAATCATTTTGGAATTGCCAAAATATAATCTTAAACCATGTGAGTACTCGAGGCGATTATTTTGGGTTAGATAGTAATGATATTAAAATAAACTCATTAAACTTAACAGGTAATTACTGTTTTGATGGCTGTAAAAATATTGAAGTTAGCAATTCTCGTTTGGTCTCAAAAGATGCATTTTGGAACTGCGAGAATGTTATTGTAAGAGATTCAACAATTATTGGTGAATACCTAGGTTGGAATTCAAAAAACATTACTTTTATTAATTGTGTTATAGAAAGTAATCAAGGTTTATGTTATATTGAAAATCTAAAGATGATAAATTGTAAATTAATTAATACAACATTGGCATTTGAATATTCTACCGTAGAAGCTACAATAACATCACATATTGACAGTGTGATGAATCCTAGTTCTGGCACAATTCAAGCGATCAGTATTGGTGAATTAATTATGGATGAAACTAAAATAGATCCAAGCCTTACAACAATCATTACCACAAATGATACAGTCACACCAATATCACTTTGTGAAACATATACAGCATAAAGGAGAAAGTTTATGAGTAATTATGATTTTTCTAAATTAACAAATCGTTTTGATACCAATTCTACAAAATGGAATATCAAAGAAGATGAATTGCCAATGTGGATTGCAGATATGGATTTTGAATGTGCTCCTGAAATTATCGAGGCACTACACCAAAGAGTTGATCATAAAATCTTTGGATATAATGATATTGATGAAAAATTTTATGAGAGTATTCAACAGTGGTGGAAACGTCGTCATAATTTTGATATGAGTACAGAATGGATGATGTTTTGTACAGGAATAGTGCCTGCTATCTCATCAATTGTTAGAAAAATGACTACAGTTGGAGAAAACGTCTTAGTACAAGCTCCGGTATATAATATGTTTTATAACTCTATCATTAATAATGGACGTAATATCTTGTCCAGTGATCTTGTTTATGAAAATGGTGAATACCGCATCGACTATGCAGATTTGGAAGCAAAACTAGCCCTATCACAAACAACACTTATGATTTTATGTAATCCACATAATCCGATTGGTAAAATATGGGATAAAGAAACTTTAAGTAGAATTGGGGAGCTTTGCGCTAAACATAATGTTATTGTAGTCGCCGATGAAATTCATTGTGATATTGTAGCTCCAAATCAAAAATATACTCCCTTTGCCAGTGTTTTGGAAGTTAATAAAATGAATAGCATTACTTGTATTGCTCCAACAAAGGCATTTAACATGGCTGGATTACAAATTTCTTGTATCGTTGTACCAAATCCAGTACTTCGCGCTAAAGTAAATCGTGGTATTAATACCGATGAAGTAGCTGAACCTAATAGTTTTGCCCAAGCAGCCGCTATAGCTGCCTTCGATAAAGGCGAACAATGGTTAGCAGAGCTATGTGAATACATTGAAAACAACAAAGCGTATGTAATAAATACATTAAAGAATAACCTTCCAAGTTTACATGTTGTCTTTTCACAAGCAACTTATTTATTATGGATTGATTGTTCAAGTATAAGCTACGATAGTATTGTTCTTACCAATAAGCTAAGAGAATTAACAGGTTTATTTGTATCTGGTGGCACAGTATATGGAGGTAATGGCAAGCATTTCATTCGCATGAATATTGCGTGCCCCATGGAAAGATTAAAAGATGGTGTCGCCCGCTTTATTTCTGGAATCAACCAAATTTGTGAGCACGAATAATTTAATATTTATAATCAAAAAATACTGGCTCAAATCGATCCAGTATTTTACTTGTTATTTAATTTATTATAGATATTATTGAGTATTATATTCTTATTAATATTTTCAACAACTAACTCTCCAATACCATATACAATAGCAGAAAATACTAAAGATATAGATGTTCCAATAATAATTACTCCTGGAGCGTCATCTAGCTCTGCTATCAAATAGCTAAACATTATACCAACTACAAAAGATATAATTGTTATAGCTCTATAAACTATCTTAATATATTTAACTCTTTTAGATTCCATTTTAATCTTCCTTTACTTTATTAATATCATCAGTGATAATCCAATCATCCATATTATTATCCCTGCGATATTTAAATGACTCTATACTTTCAATATTAGATATTTCATAAACTGCTAAGTATTTCTTACCAGCCCATCTTTCATATTGATCTTTAGATAAGTTTAATTCTTTTTCATATTTATGGATAAACTCTATTGACTCTTCAGGAGTCATTTTTTCACTTTCAAGTACTTGAGAGATTATACCTTTATAAGATACCATTAAATCTCCACCAGTTTCAACGAAATAGACAATATCATTTACTTTAGCTCTACCACCTAGTGGAGATTTTCTACCAGCTGCTCCACGGATAATCATTGTCTTCTCTTTATTTAGTAACTTCTCTAATTCCTTAGCTTTACTATTCAGATAAACTAAATGCTCTGCTACCCCATTAATACCTTCATACCACTCTGCTTTAGCCATATTCTACCTCCTATAATATTTATTTATATTATATACCATAAAGCAATTACTTAGCTATATTAATATAGTAACTGTAATCTCAGGTCTATTGAAGAACCTAAAGCCACCTAAACCACGAGAAACAATAAGCGTAGAATTTTGCTTTATAAACTTACCAGCATCATACTTTGGAAATAATGTCATATCTGAAGAAAATACTCCACCCACTATTGGTAAACGCACTCCACCACCATGAACATGTCCAGATAGTATAACATCATATCCTATATCAGCATAATCTTGGAAATAAGCGGGGTTATGAGCTAAAAGAATGTTTACTGCATCTTTATCGATGTTTTTAAAACTTTCTGGAAGTATGAGGTTTGTTTTACTATAACTTTTGAATCTTGTATAATTCACTCTTGGAATTTCTAAACCATATAGATTAATACTTTGATCTCCTTTCTCTATCGCTATAAAGTCATTACGTAAGACATTGATTCCAAGCCCCTCACATAATTCAAAATAAGTGCTCATTAAGTCTTGATCTTTATTTACTTTATCAAGTTCATGATTCCCTAATATATAATAGATAGGATAATCTAATTGACTAATGTAAGTCAATGTATCGCTAAAATCATCATCTGAGCGTGATATCATATCACCAGTTATCACAATAATATCTGGCTTTACCCCATTAATCGTAGCAGTTAAATTATCATTATATCCAGTGAACTGCTTATTATGTAGATCAGTAATTTGGAGAATTTTAAAACCGGAAAATTCACTAGGTAAATTATCTATACGAAGTGAATAAGTAGTCAATTCTATACTTCTAAATAACAAATAATTAATTAAACATGCACAAGCAATTATTAGTAATATAATTGACATCACAATTCTCCTTTTCACTATAACTCCCCCTATTTATCAATATATACTATTCTAGCATATTTACTAAATCAAGTATAAAACAAAAGCTTTACCTAGGAATAAACTATTATAGTTTATGTACTAATAAAGCCATTGACAAAACTCTACATTTACGGTATTCTAATATGGCAAACATAAATAGGGGCGTAGTATAGTGGTAATATAACGGTCTCCAAAACCGCTGCTGCGGGTTCGATTCCTGCCGCCCCTGCCATGTTGATAGTTAGTGTGTTAATTCACACTTTTTTTATTGCTTAAAATTAAAAAGAATCCTAATGGACTCTTTAGACGTTTATAAGTTTGAAATTCTCTAAATCTTGTTCATTTCAAATCCCATATCAAAAGCAACTTTCAAATCTATCGGAAATTGATTCTGATGATTTTTCTTTTTAGCCTCTTCATCAAAACCATTCATAAGATACTTGCTATAATCAGATACCTGTAGCGTATCATAAGAAGGAAGGACTCTGACACTTCCATGTAGGAACATACTCATGGCACCTTCATGAACTGAAAGATTAGGCTTCATACTGTTTTCATAATCTTCCATTGTTCCATTCATTGTGTATATGATGCCAACATTCACTTTTCCATCAAATGCAGAAAAATCCCCATCATAACTCAATGTGCAGAATAGTAATCGTTCTAATAATGCTCGGTAGTGTGCAGTCGGCTCACCAAAGTAAATGGGCGAACCAATGATTAAGTTGTCTGCCTCAAGGATGTTGCTGATGACAGGAGACAGATTATCTTTCCAAAAACATTTAGCTTTTTTAGCACCTTTGGCTTTACAAGCCATACAACTCATGCAACCACTAAAATGTAAATCATATAGGTCTATATATTCTACTTCAGCCCCCGCAGCTACTGCTCCTTTCATTGCTTCCTTCATTAACTTTCCAGTATTCCAGTTTTTCCTTGGACTTGCGTTAATCAAAATTGTTTTCATGTGATTATTCTCCTTTTTAATTATAATAAAATTATAGCTAATAATTATCTTTTGTCTTTAAATAAAAATGCATTTTTGTTTGATTTTCTTATAAAAATGCAATATTATAATATACTAGGGAGGTAATTCATATGCAAATGAAAGACCGTACAAAAATTATGTTCGCCCAACAACTGGAATATATGTTGCAAACTACTCCATTGGATAAGATTAGAGTTTCAAAACTCTGCGAACTATGTGGGGCAGTTCCTCCAACATTTTATTATTATTTTAATGACAAGTATGAACTAGTAGCTTGGATTTTCCTACAGGACTTTGCAGAAATTGTTGGAGACAAGAGTCCTAGCTATACCACTGATGCTCTAAACGCAGTAACAAAACAAATGGAGAAACGAAAATCTTTTTATAAAAAAGTCTTTTCAGATCAATCACAAAACTCTATTACTAGCTATGTACTGTCATTTAATCTCCAGATTTCAAAAGAAGCAATCATGAAGACAACAGGAGAAGAACTTACATCTGATCAACTTTTTGCAGTAAAGTATCATGTGAATGGCACTATTGGGATGTTTCGAGAATGGTTGTTTGGATATGACATAACTATCGAAGAATTGAATCAACATTTATATGAAAGAACTCCTGATTTTTTAAAGGAGGCATTTGCCAATTATCGATATTCAACAGAATCCATTCTTCAAAAGTCTGGGAAAATAACAAGCAAGGTTAAAAAAATCTAAAGCTACGTAATATTTGTAAACCCCTCTAACATACGTGCCGTTTCAATAATTACTCGATACAATGTATCGAGTTTTTTGTTATAATAGGCATAGGAGATGATTCTTATGCTTACTTTTGAAAATAGAGAAGAATTTCGTGAATGGTTAATCAAAAATCATGATACTTCTGCAGGAGTATATTTAGTATTCGGAAAAAAGAATGGGCCAAAAACTTTAACTTCTCACGAAGCATTAGAAGAAGCTTTATGCTTTGGATGGATTGATGGGGTAATTATAAGTATAGATGGGACAAAGTATAAAAAGTATTTTGCACGTCGTAATACAAAAAGTAATTGGTCAATTAAGAATAAGAAATTAGTTGAAGATCTTATCAAGCGTAATATTATGACTGAAGTTGGTCTTGTAGCTATTAACGAAGCCAAGTCTAATGGTATGTGGGAAAAAAGTACTAAGGATATTGAGAATAATGCTATTAGTGATTTAAAATTATTAATTGAAAATTCTGAACTAGCTTATACCAATTATTTAGCTATGCCATTATCTGCACAAAGAGCTTATGCTAGTTATTATTATGAGGCTAAAAGAGATGAGACAAAGAAAAAAAGACTTGATAAAATCATTAAGGATCTTAACAATAATATCAAACCAAGTATTTAATTAAATGATATGATGATATTTATTGTTTATGAATTATGACTATAGTAGAATATTAAAGAAAAATTAACTTATAAACATGAGAGGTATATAATATGAGCAGAAATTATCCTAAAATAACTATTTCTAAAGAGGGCGAAGAATGGCTAGACAAAGGCCAAATGTGGATGTATCGTAATAATGCTATTGAGATCGATGATAACATTGAGAATGGTGAAGTAGTTGATATTATGACAATTGATAATAGATATGTAGGTAGTGGCTTTATCTCTAAGAATAGTCATATTACAGTTCGTATCTTATCTAAAGATAATAATGAAATAATTAATAGAGAGTTCTTTAAAAAAAGAATTCAATTCGCTTATGATTTCCGTAAGACATTAGAAGCTGATAATATTACTAATTGTAGATTAGTATTTGGAGAAGCAGATGGATTACCAGGTTTGACTGTTGATAGATATAATGATATTTTAGTGTGCCAAATCAGTTCCTTTGGGCTTGATAAAATAAAAGATATGATTTATGAACTATTATTTGAAGTATTACTTGAGGATAATGAAGATATTAAAGGGATATATGAAAGAAATGATATTAATATCCGTGCCAAAGAAGGATTACCCATGGAAAAAGGCTATTGGAAAAACCAAAGTTTTCCTACAAAGACAATCATTAATGAAAATGGTATTAAACTAAATGTTGATGTAGAGAATGGACAAAAGACAGGATATTTCTTAGATCAAAAAGCTAATAGAGTATTACTGAGAAAAATGTCTCATGGTAAAAATGTTTTAGATTGTTTTTCACATACTGGTGGGTTTGCTTTAAATGCAGCTTATGGTAATGCAGCAGCAGTTACTGCTGTCGATGTTTCACAAACTGCCTTAGATCAAGGTTTAGCAAACGCCAAACTAAATCACTTAGAAGATAAGATAACATTTGTTCAAGATGATGTCTTTGATTATTTAGATAAATGTAGAAAAGGACAATATGATATTATAGTTCTTGATCCTCCTGCATTCACAAAATCAAGGAAAACTGTGAATCAAGCTTATAATGGCTATAAGAGAATAAATATGCAAGCGATGAAACTACTTGAAAAAGGTGGATACTTAATTACATGTAGTTGCTCACGATTTATGGAAACAGCTAACTTTGAGAAGATGTTAAGAGAATCTGCGGCAGAAGTTGGTGTATCATTAAAGCAAGTATCTGTTACTCAACAAAATCATGATCATCCAATTCTGTGGATGATGGAAGAAACTTCTTATCTTAAATTCTATATTTTCCAAATCGTATAAGTAACTTATATATAAATAAACTAATAAACATTGTATAACTTAATGCTAGTCATTAAGTTTTTTTGTGCAACAGCAAATCCTTGTAACATTGTGTTAAAGTTATCTCTATGTTATATTTAAGATATAAATATAGTATATTCTCGGATTGGAGGACCTATTTATGAGTAACAAATCAGATTTAAATATCAATGAAAACAGTAAAAAAGAGATTGCATTACCAGTTATTGCTGCTATACTCTCTTCTTCATCTATCTTGCTTTTCTTAATCTCGTTAAGTTTTGGAGTACTACCAAGTTTTGTAGTCCTATTAATGGTATTACTACCAATAATAGGATTTATCATGGGAATTGTTGCACTGTGTAGAGGTAAAAAAAGAATCGGTATAATTGGAATGATACTAGCAATTATCGCTATACTAATACCTGCATCGGTAGTATCACTCATAATAATATTATTTATCGGTGTTGTAACAAATCTAATCCCATTGATGTAGGGGTGACTATATGACCAAAAAACATTTACTACTAATTTGGATTCGCATCGCAACTACAATATTCATTTGGATTAGTGGATTATATATTTTAAATAAATACGAGTACCTTAAGTCATTCATGCAAATTGATAATGTCATAGGAATGTTGCCAGTAGCGTTAGTAATCACTGGGGCATCACTATTAATAACTCTTATTTGGATAAAACATACTAAACCATGTATTCCGCTTTCAATCGCACTTTTTATGCTTGCGGTAGTATCTATAGCACTTATACCAACAGCATTAAAAGGAAACTGGTGGATAAATACAACTACATCAAATGCAGTTGAATCAGCACCTGATCTAAGTGTTTATGAACCATTTTCTTTGAATTCTAAAATAGCTAAATTGAGTAGTTTAGCTACTCTACAACTTGATAATAAGTTACCTATACTAGATGGCGCCACCGCCCTCTACCCTATATATGCTGCTTTTGCCAATGCTGTTTATAATCAAGATATATATATGGCAGATGATGTACTTTGCACAAATACTAAAGGAGCCTATGAAGCAATTATCGCCGGAGAAAGAGATATTGTTTTTGTAGCCGGCGCATCTGAAAAGCAAATTGCAGCAGCAAAACAAGTTGGTGTAGATTTGCACTTCACGCCGATTGGAAAAGAAGCATTCGTTTTTTAGTAGGTAAAGATAATCCAATTGAGAATGCTTCATATCAACAACTACGAGATATATATTCAGGTAAAACTGCATATTGGAAGACTTTAGGATGGAATGATGGAGGAAAGATTATTGCCTTCCAACGACCAGAGGGATCAGGAAGTCAAACTGGTCTACAATCAATGATTATGAATAATCTTCCAATTATAGTTCCTCAACCATTACCTAGCAAAGATTTACTCCAGACAAATAGTTTGATGCAACAAGTTTCCATTGAATGGAATGGTGTACAACCAGCATTAGGTTATTCGTATAGATATTATGCTACTACAATGTATGCAAACGAAGATGTAAAGCTATTAAGTATAAATGGGATAGAACCATCTACAGAAAACATACAAAATGGAAGTTATCCATTTGTAGGTGATTTTTATGCAGTTACAAATGGTGAACCAGAAGGCAATACCAAACTATTAATTGAATGGATTTTATCAGAACAAGGTCAAGAATTAATTGAGCAAACTGGATATACACCATTATATAAATCTAAATAATAAATATAAAACATCAATATATATAAGACACTAATTTACAGTGTCTTTTATTATGAACAACATTTTTCGACAAACGCTATTTTATGGCTTATAATTATAAGCCATAAAGGATGGTAAAAACACAATGAAAACTAAGAATTTAATTAAATATAAAGAAGATTACTTCAGCTTTTGTGCACAACAAAAGAAACTTGATAGAAAAACTCTTAAAGCTTACAAAATAGATATTAATCAATTCATATCCTATTTTCAAAATATCTCAATTGAGAAAGAGAGTTTAGAAACTTATATAAAATATTTGCATAAGCAATATAAGCCAAAAACTGTGAAAAGAAAAATTGCAAGTTTAAAAGCTTATTTTGCTTATCTAGAATATGAAGAGCTTATTTCAGAGAATATATTTACAAAAATGAAATTGAAATTTAGAGAACCTATAATTCTCCCAAAAACAATACCATTAAACAAAATTGAAAGCATACTACAAAATGCTTATTTAGCTAGCACAAATAGTACTACACAAAATGAAAAGAAAGCAATAACTCGAGATATTTCAGTACTTGAGGTATTGTTTTCAACTGGGATAAGAGTATCAGAATTATGTGAAATTGCAGTCACTAATGTAGATTTAGATACAGGGACTATAAAAGTCCTTGGTAAGGGATCTAAAGAAAGAATTATTAGAATATGTAATGATAGTGTACTCAATACATTGAGGCTATACAAACAATATTTCAAACATGAAATGGATAAAACTGGGTATTTCTTTATTAATAGATTAGGATCCAAATTATCTGATCAATCTGTGAGAATTATTATCAACAAATACTCTCCAGATTTACATATAACTCCTCATATGTTTAGACACTCTTTCGCTACTCTTCTCTTAGAGCAAGATGTTGATATTCGATATATCCAGAATATGTTAGGTCACAGCTCAATAACAACGACACAAATTTATACATATGTAGCATCTGCAAAACAAAATGAGATACTTGCAACTAAGCATCCAAGAAATCAAATGCAATTATAATGACAGCATGTTAGAAGCTGTCTTTTTCATTGCATAAAGGATAATTTGTTATTATCCGTTATTATGAAAGGAAACGATAGAATGTTAAACCAATTTGAACACAATTTCAAAATCAGGCGTGTCACAAGGACAACTGATGAAGATTATATAACTGCCTTAAGAATTTACAATGAAACTACGCCATATGAAATCAAAACGAGCACGAATGAAATAACTCATTGGATTGATTCTAATAATGCATTAGTATTATTTGATGTATATGTATTCGTATTATACATAGGTACAGAGGTTATTGGACTGTCTATGACAACATACTTGAAAAACGTGAAAGTAGTCGTTGACGAGTATTTAGCTTTAAAAGAGCAATATCGCGTTAATACTGCTTTTATGATCTACTTCAGTTTAATACAGAATTTTTTTAGTGAAAACTCAATTGAGATTGCTTATTTCATAACAGAAATTAGCAATAGGGATGGGGGAAAAAGCATAAATAAAGAAAGTTCAATTTATATTAAAATACTTTGCCTTGAATCTTTTGGAAAAGTTGATGCACTTTATTATGCATTGCCTCTTGGAATCGAACACTTTGAAAGCAATTTTGAAGCATTTTTGTATATAAAATCAAATGATATAATTAATAATATATCCAAAGAAACATATTTAGCAATTGTAAAATCTATATACTATGATTATTTTTACGTCTGGTACACGCCATTTTTATCTAATGATCAATTAGAGCAATATAAAAGAATGATTGATACTAGTTTCAATAAAATTAAAAATAGCATTTCTCCATCAGCAAAATCAACACTAGATGTACAATTAAATAAATGCCTTACTAGTTATCCTTTGGGAAAAGGTGAGAAAACTCATGGGTTCATTCCAGCTCAAAAAAGGAAATGGTTTACTTTTCCAATTGTTGCAATATTACTGCTATTGATACTTCCAGTTGCTATTATATGGGGGTATACGCAGATTCTACAACTATTAGGCATAGAAATTAGCTCTGTAAACTCAATGGTTGGTGCAGTGTTAGGTGCATGTATAACTGCATTTACAGCGCAATATGTAGCTAAGAAGTAACTAACTTTTCTCGCAAAGAAAAATTACATTATTAGCGCGATTTCTAAAATATGGTATGTATCTAAAGAGACTGTCAAGTTTAGTAAGTCTTACAGCATTTTTATTGCTCAGAATTTTTGAACCAATTCCACTTATTATATGAAATTGCCTTTTCTTTACAATACTGAATCCGTATTCTATCAATAATGATTTAATATATGATGGAGAATATAGCCATTGATTGTGCATTTCATTAATGTATTCAAGTGTGGTTATTACTGCACTTTTCTTATACTCGCTTTTGCCAATATATTCGAATCCCCAGCTGCTTTCAAATTCTAGGATTAACTTCCCAGAAGGCCTTAAAACTCGTGAAAATTCTGAAATTACCTTTAGTGCATCACAGTAGTTAATTACACTTCCTGTACAGACTATTACATCAAAGCTATTATCATCAAAAGGAATATCCTCAACACTAGCTACAATAAAGTTCTCTAAATTTTCTATTTTTTTATCTGCTATATCAATATGCCACATTTTTTTGCATGATATTCCATAATCATTTCCTCCAGATCCAGCATTTAAAACTATAGAATTGTCAAAGAAATTAAGTCTATCTAAAAAAGTATTAATTATTTTTTTAGAATATGGATGCCAAAAATCATTATTATCCCATACATCTTCAATATTATTATAGAATTCTTTTAACTGATTTTGATTAACTGTTTTCATATATATATCGTCCTTTCTTCAATAACGGATAATAACAAATTATCCTGACTAGACTATATTACTGTCTGATCAATTACTGATGCAATATAATATATCAAATTAAATAATGAATTCAAAATATAACTCATATTCATAAGCAAAAGGCAGTTTAACTTCTATTTTTCGCTAAAAATAGACTTTTTTTGACTTGCCAAATGTTAATAAATGATGACATATGGAAAAGACTATCTTGATTCAAGATAGTCTTTATTCTAAACTACTATTTTAAATAGCTTTGATACTCCATAGTATTTAGTGCCTTCAGTTATGATATATGCACGATACCAATATTGGACATTTATTTCTATTGGTGAAAACTTTACTGAAAATGGTGATGATAATGTTGACCCTGTTAGTGTAACCTTACTAACATAATCCTTATCTGTTGCCACTTCTACACCAGTAGCAGTTACAGGCATAACCGTGTTTTCATAGGTGTTATTTACTATTGATAACCCTTGAGTTGTAAAATCTACGACTTCTCCACTATTAACCGTTGGTGCTTTCGCAGTTACAAAACTTTTTATATCCCCATAATATAGAATTCCATCAGCTACTACTACCGCACGATAATAATAAGTTGTGCCTGGTAATAATCCTGTTAGGTTAATGTTATAGGGTGTAGCTATACTACTAGCATTTGTTGTTAGCCCACCAGTTAAATACGGGTTAGTAGCATATTGCACACCAACGCTTGCAATAGTGCCTGGTATTCCACTATATACATTATTAACTATCACTGCACTAGTTCTAGTTACGGATGTTGAATCACCTGTTATTACCGTTGGTCTTGATAGTGTTGTAAATTGTTTAATCTCTCCATAATACTTTATCCCATTTGCTATAACGTAAGCTCGATAATAATATGTCGTACTTGGTTGTAAGCCAATTATTTCTGTATCATATGGCGTCTCAATTATTTGCGCTGTAACGTGATCATATGATGTGAAACTCATATCTGTACTATATTCATTACCTATTTCTGTTATAGGTGTTGGTATATTTTGATAAGAGTTATTTACTATATTTGCATAAGTTGCAGCTATATCTTGAGCTGTACCAGTAACAACTAATGGTTGACCACAAGCTGGTGTCGTAAACTTCTTAATCTTACCAACATAAATGCAGTGCCCAATCACAATGAATGCACGATAATAATATGTTGTTTCTGGCTCTAACTCAGTTAATGAAATATCAAATGGAGATTTCGGTAAACTTCTTACTTTACTTTCATCTTCCAAATTTGGAGTAATACCATATTGAACTCCAACTGTCCTAACTTTATTTGAACATCTTTTTTGTCTAAAAGCATTACAAACTATTTTTGCACTAGTACAAGTAATATCTACTACTTCCCCTGTTACCACTCTATTACTAATGATTACTTCGTCATATTTATGATCAAAACAACTGCCACATACATTACTACATGGACATTGATTATCACATAAATTCTCACAGTTATTAATACAATTATATTCTACTTCTTTATTGTCCACTTCTTTCCTCCTTTCTTAACAATACATTATATGGAATGATTATTTGTTGTTATAAACAATAACCATGTTTGGATAAAAAAGAGGCATACATGAACTGCCCCCAAGAAGTTAGACCGAAAATCTAACAGATTGGAGGCAGTTTTATTATGGCAAAATATACATTTGAGTTTAAAAAGAAAATAGTTTTA
>JAVBUP010000056.1:0-7439 GCA_031555175.1 Coprobacillaceae bacterium | reverse complement strand
TGCGATGATGAAGGCAGATAACGACACTGCCAATCAATCAAAACTAAGGCATTTCTTCGTGAAATTCCTTTTTTTATCCTCTTTCCACTACTTCATAGAAAAAGAACACCGTTATAGGTGTCCTTTGTCAACAGTCTGACTAGAATCACTAATGATTCTAGTTTTTTTGGCATCATTTACTAGAAATGATATAATAATAGTGGAAAATATAGAAAGTAGGTGCCAAGATGAAATTAGTTATTAAGGATTTAGTGAAAGGTTTTGACAAGAAGGAAGTATTAAAAGATATTAACTTTGAATTCGAACAAGGTAAGATATATGGTTTATTAGGAATTAATGGAGCTGGGAAAACGACTTTTTTCAATTGCTTAAATGAGGATATAGCGATAGATAGTGGCGAATTCTACTTACAAACAGAAGAACTGCGAAATATTGAACCAGAAGATATTGGCTATGTATTATCGACACCTAATGTTCCAGAATTCTTAACAGGAAGAGAGTTTTTAAACTTCTTCATTGATATTAATGGTGAGAGAATTAAAGATAGAAAAAATGTTGATGATTATTTTGATTTTATGAAGCTTGCTGAAAGTGACCGCGATAAACTATTAAAAGACTACTCTCATGGGATGAAGAACAAAATGCAGATGCTAGTTAATATTATTGCTAGCCCAAGTATATTATTGTTAGATGAACCACTTACTTCTTTTGATGTCGTAGTAGCAGAGGAAATGAAAGAGATGTTAAAAAGTATCAAGAAAGATCGTATTATTATCTTTTCTACTCATATCATGGAGTTAGCACTGGATTTATGTGATGAGATTGTCATTTTAAGCAGAGGTAAATTAGAGAGAATTGATAAGAGTGATTTAGATAATCAAAACTTTAAAGATAAGATTATCGAAGCATTGAAAGAGGGGGAGTAGTATGTATAATACATTTATTACATCCTTCAAATTAAGGAGTGCATATCGTACAAATAGCATTATATATGCCATTAGAGAGTTCCCTCTAGTCAAAAAACTATTGTCTACTAGTTTATATAAAGACAAGTCTTTAAAAACATTTGGAAATGTAGTTAGTATTATTTTAGAAATATGCAGTATCTTTTTAGGAAAACTACTTTATATATGGCTCTGTATCTTTTCATTGTTATCATTATTTGAAGTAAATACTAGCGATAGTTTTTTACATATATTTGTGTTTCTAACATTAGCTGGTGGATTACTAAATACATATATGTTTAACCCAACTAAAGATAAATACTATGCTATTATAATTATGAGAATGGAGGCTAGAGAATTTGCTTTAGCTAATTATTGTTATGCGATGCTAAAGACATTACTAGGATTTATGCCATTTACAATTATGTTTGGACTAGTTACAAATGTGCCATTAATAATCTGCTTAACTATGCCAATCTTTGTCGTCATGGTAAAGATAACATCAAGTGCCTATGTGCTACTTAAATATAAAAGAACTGGTTATGCAACAAATGAGAATAAAATCACTAAGGGTTATTGGATTATTATTGGTTTTTTACTAACTTTAGCTTATGGGTTGCCATATATAGATTTTACTATAAATACTGTGGTATATTGGCTCTGTTTAGTAGTTAGTTTAATACTTGGTGCTTGCAGTATAAAAGTTATTAGTCAGTTCAAACTTTACAAATCAATGTATCGACAATTATTGATTCCAGATAATGTTTATATTGCTGACAAGCAACTGACTAATAAAGCGGTCAAGGACAAAGTTGTAGGACAAATTGAACATGATATCAACTTTACAAGTAATAAAACTGGTTATGCTCGTTTTCATGATTTATTTGTAAAAAGGCACAATAAAATATTATTGAGAGCTGTAAAGAGGCAAACGATTTTTATTGGTTTAATTATAGTAGTGGCATCAATTATTGTATTAATAAATAGTGAGGCTGCGACTACATTAAACTCAATATTGCTTGTTTACTTGCCATATTTTGTCTTTATTATGTATTCATTAAATCGTGGAACTACTTTAACACAAGCATTATTTATGAATTGTGATCATAGCATGTTAACATATCGAGTTTATCGCACTCCAAAAGTGATTTTAGGAGTATTTAAAGAGCGTTTAAAAACCCTAATCTATATTAATATGTTTCCAGCACTATTAATTGGCAGTGGATTAACATTTTTGTTATTTATATCTGGTGGTACAACACAACCATTAAACTATGCCGTTACATTTATTTCGATACCTTGTATGAGTATTTTCTTTTCAGTGCATTATTTAGTGATGTATTACTTATTACAACCTTATAATATCTCAACTGAAATAAAAAGCAGCACATATGTAGTTGTGCAATCTATTACCTATTTTGTATGTTATTGGATGATTGGATTTAAATTTCCAACATTATATTTTGGCATCATAATTATAATGGTTAGCATTTTATACTCGCTCATATCACTATATTTAGTGTATAAGCATGCGCCAAAAACATTTAGAATCAGGATGTAAGACCCTTTGGGTCTTTTTTTATGTTAATAATTTAGATTGCAAGTAATAATTTAAAATGCCTAACAATTTACTTTGCACAGTATTTATGATACAATTTTGCTCTTGAGAGGATGTGTGTTTATGATAGAAGAATTAATCGCTAATGGGCAGTATAGCGATGCTCTAGAGGTGTTAACGAATACTAGTGATGAACTAGTACGTTATCAAAGATTGCTCTGTCTAGTTGGTCTAGAACAATACGAACAAGCATTACATGAAGCAGTAGTCGCTAAAGATAGCGCAACTACTACTTATTATGATGTTGTAGGAATGTATGTTGAGGTGTTAAAGGAACTAAATGATTATGAACAAGCAATTGATATATTAATAGAAGAGTTGCAAATGCCATATATTCCCAATCAGTACGCTGATATGTATAATGCGGCCTATGATCATATATTAAGTTTGAAATTTGAACAAAATCAAGCCATCAAAAGAAATACAAAGGAAGTATTCACTGAAGATCAAATGGAAGAGATTTTATTTGGAGATAACCCTGATTTGATGATGATGGTTATCGAACAACTTGAAAGCTATAATCTACGTAATGTTATATATATAATTAAATCTTTTTTACAAGATCCGACAAGAAATAGTGTACTGAAGTCGATATTATTAGAAATGTGTATCGATCAAGAAATAGAAGAAGACTTATTAGTCATTAAGAATGGTTATGAGATTGATATAAACCCTAGCTATCTAGAGAAAGTTTTAGATCATGAATCAAGTGAAATGATCATTGAAATGCTTGGAAATGCTATAGCAGATGAAAATCCATCATTATATGAGATGTGCGCAGA
Source organism: Coprobacillaceae bacterium (assembly GCA_031555175.1). GTDB lineage: Bacteria > Bacillota_I > Bacilli_A > Erysipelotrichales > Coprobacillaceae > JAVBUP01. Next base: position 4,095 of record JAVBUP010000056.1, on the reverse strand, counting down.
ATTTTTACAATTCTATTTATATCATATGTATCCAATATTTATTGATGAAGAAAACTATTCATTAGTAGCAGCAGGAATTCATTATTATATGGCTATGCTAAATGGTATAGAGATGGATAGTTATGAACTATGTGAGTTGTATAATATTGATGAAGATGACTTAGAAGAGCAGTTGCAAATTATGAAAGAGATTCAGAGCGAATAATTTGTGTTTTATTGGTTTATATAGTATAATAACTTAGCAAATTAAAGTGGAGGAAAAGAATGAAAACAAAATATACAAAGTTAGAAAAAAATCTATCAGAACTTAATGTAACAATTGATGGAGAAGCTTGGGAAACTGCCCAAAATAAGGCTTTAAAGAAATTAGCAGCTACAGTAAAAGTTGATGGATTTAGAGAAGGTAAAGTTCCTGAAAATATTGCTAAAGCAAGAATTGGAGCAAAAGCAATTTTAGAAGAAGCAGTTGATTTTGCAATGAATGAAGTTTATGGTGATTTATTGAAAGATAACGATATTAAGCCTATTGCTCAACCACAATTAAATATTGAAGCAATTACTGAAACAGAATTAAGAGTAACATTAAAGTTTGAATGTGAACCTGAAGTTACTTTAGGTGAGTATAAGGGATTACATATTGACAAAGCAGAAGTAAGTGTAAGTGAAACTGATATTGATGCAAGAGTTGAAACAATTCGTGAAGAATGTGCAGAATTACTAGTTAAAGAAGATGGTGTTGTAGCTAAAGGTGATACAGCAGTTATTGATTTCGAAGGATTCAAAGATGGAATTGCTTTCGATGGTGGTAAAGCTGAAGGGCATTCACTTGTAATTGGTTCAGGATCGTTTATTCCTGGGTTTGAAGAACAAGTAGAAGGAATGGGAATTGGTGAGGTTAAAGATATTAATGTTACTTTCCCAGAACAATATCAAGCAGAAGAATTAGCTGGACAACCAGTTGTATTCAAAGTAAAAGTAAATGAAATTAAATCTAAGAGATTACCGGAGTTAGATGATGATTTCGCATTAGATGCAAACATTGATGGTGTTAATACATATGCTGAGTTAAGAGCTCATGTTGAAAAGACATTACTTGAAGAAAAAACTAAACAAGCTGATACTGAATATGAAAACCAATTATTCAAAACAATTTTGGATAATGCGAGTGTTGAATTACCAGAAGTAATGGTTCAAGAAGAAATGATGAATATGTTACAAAATGCGAAGCAAAATATGGAGAGACAAGGTTTTGGTTTCGATATGTATTTGCAAATGGTTGGTAAGACACAAGCTGAAGTTATTGAAGAATTCAGACCGCAAGCTGAAGAATCTACTAAATTCACTTTAGTTATGAGTGAAATTGTTAAGGCAGAAAACATTGTACCTTCTCAAGAAGATATTGATGGTCAATTATCACAAATGGCTGAAATGTATGGAATGGAAGTTGATGCAGTGCGCAATGCATTAATTCAAAATGGATATATCAACCGTTTAGTAATGGATATTGCTATTAATAAAGCAATGGAAGTAATTAGAGAATCAACAAAGTAAGACGCCCTGCGTCTTATTTTGACCAATAAGGAGGTAGAAAATGGATAATTTAAGAAATGTAGATCCACAGGATTTGATATTAGAATTACCAGTAATATGCACAAGGGGAATGGTTATATTCCCAGATTGTGATTTAGTTCTTGATGTTGGTCGTAAGAAGTCTTTACAAGCAATTGAAGAGGCAACTAATCATTTTGATAAACAAGTATTATTTGTTTCACAAATCGATCCAATGACTGAAGATCCTGGATTTGATGATATTTATCATGTGGGAACATTATGTGAAATTACAAAAAGAGTAAAAAGAGAAAACGAAGATACTGTTAAGTTAACAGTTCGTGGCCATGATAGATTGAGAATTATGTCATTATGGGAAAGAGATGGTAGTTTATTTGCTACTTGCCAAATCCTTAAAGAAGTTGAAGGAGATAAAAATGAGGAAGTTGCTTATATTAGAGAACTAGTAAAAAGTATTGAAACTTTGCATCCACAAACTCATAAAATTCCAGCAGATTTTATTAATGATATGTCAAAAGGAGTATCAGCTCCTCATTTAGTTGATACAATTGCTAATTTCTTTCCTATGAGTCTTGAATCTAGACAAAGAATTTTAGAGACTTTAGAAGTAAATAAACGCATTTTATTGATTATTAATGAAATCGAAGAAGAAAAAGTAATTAATGAAATTGAAAATGATATAAATAAGAAGGTAAGAGAGAATATCGATGAAAATCAAAGAGAATATTTCTTGCGTGAAAAATTAAGAGCTATCAAAGAAGAGTTAGGAGATACTCCTAATAAAGAAGATGATTCAGAAAGTTTAAGAGATAAAATTGAAAACAATCCATATCCTCAACATGTTAAGGACAAGGCATTAGATGAGTTAAGAAAACTAGAAATGATGCCATCTAGTTCTGCGGAAACAAATGTTGTTCGTACATATTTAGATTGGTTATTAAAAACACCATGGTATGAAAGAACTGAAGACCAAGAGGATTTAAATACGGTTGAAAATATTTTAAATGAAGATCATTTTGGACTAAAAGAAGTTAAAGAGAGAATTTTAGAATATTTAGCAGTTAAGCAAATGACAAACTCATTAAAAGCGCCAATTATCTGTTTAGTTGGCCCACCAGGTGTTGGTAAAACATCATTAGCTAAGTCTATAGCTAGGGCGCTTGATAGAAAATTTGTAAAAGCGAGTTTAGGTGGAGTAAAAGATGAATCCGAAGTTAGGGGACATCGTCGTACATACTTAGGTTCTATGCCTGGGCGTATTATTCAAAGTATGAAAAAAGCTGGCGTTGTTAATCCGGTATTCTTACTTGATGAAATTGATAAAATGAGTAGCGATTATAAAGGTGATCCTTCAAGTGCGATGCTGGAGGTGTTAGACCCTGAGCAAAACAGTTTCTTTAGTGATAACTATTTAGAGGAGCCATATGACTTATCTAATGTTTTATTCATTGCAACTGCCAACACATTAGATACAATCCCTGGACCACTTCGTGATCGTTTAGAAATTATTCAATTATCTAGTTATACTGAACAAGAGAAAATGAATATCGCTAAAGAACATTTAATACCTAAGGGATTAAATGAACATGGATTAACTGATGCACAATTCACTATCTCTGATGAAGCTATTTTAAGAGTAATTAGACACCATACTAGAGAAGCTGGTGTTCGTCAATTAGAAAGATTGTTATTCTCATTATGTAGAAAAGCAGTTGTTAAAGTATTGAAGAATAAAGAAAGTGCTGTAAATATTACAGCTGAAAATTTACCAGATTATTTAGGAAAAGATCGCTTTGATCATACTCGTGGGTTAAAAGAACCACAAATAGGAACAGTAACTGGATTAGCTTATACTCAATATGGTGGTGACATACTTCCTATTGAAGTAACTCACTTCCAAGGTACTGGTAAACTAGTAATAACTGGTCAATTAGGTGATGTTATGAAAGAGTCTGCTAAAATTGCCTTAGACTACGTTAAATCTAATGCAGATAAATACCAAATTGATTTATCTAAGTTTGAAAAAGAAGATATTCATATTCATGTTCCTGAAGGCGCTGTACCAAAAGATGGTCCAAGTGCTGGAGTTACTATGACTACTGCTTTATATTCTATCTTTACAAATAAATATATTAGAAATGATATTGGTATGACTGGAGAGATTACTTTAAGGGGTAATGTTCTTCCTATTGGTGGATTAAAGGAAAAGTCAATTTCTGCTCATCGTTCAGGAATAAAGACAATAATTATTCCTAAAGAAAATGAAAGAGATATTGATGAAATACCTGATAGTGTAAAAGCAGAATTAAATATTGTGCTAGCAGATCACATTGATCAAGTATTAGAAGCAGCAATTGCTAAATAGAAGCAAGACTAAAAAGTCTTGCTCAGACTGTTGACAAAGGACACCTATAACGGTGTTCTTTTTCTATGAAGTAGTGGAAAGAGGATAAAAAAAGGAATTTCACGAAGAAATGCCTTAGTTTTGATTGATTGGCAGTGTCGTTATCTGCCTTCATCATCGCA
>JAVBUP010000043.1:0-5313 GCA_031555175.1 Coprobacillaceae bacterium | reverse complement strand
TGCGATGATGAAGGCAGATAACGACACTGCCAATCAATCAAAACTAAGGCATTTCTTCGTGAAATTCCTTTTTTTATCCTCTTTCCACTACTTCATAGAAAAAGAACACCGTTATAGGTGTCCTTTGTCAACAGTCTGAGCGGAAGTAATTCCGCTTTTTATTTTTCATTAAATGAAATTATTTATAAATCTTATAAATAATATTGACAAGTGTATTTATAATGAATATAATTAACGAGTAATCTAGAATGATTCTAAAAAGGGGGAAGTAGGATGTTCTTGAATGAATTAAAAGAAAATCAAACAGCAATTATTAAAAAGATTGACTTGGAAAAATCAATAAAAGAAACTTTATTTACAATGGGTGTATATGTTGGTGGAGAAATCACATATGTGAGAAGTGCTCCATTTAAAGATCCATTAGAATATATCGCATGTGGTAATTATATTGCTTTAAGAAAACATGAAGCAAAATCAATTGAAGTAGAGGTGTTAAGATAATGAAGAGAATTGCATTTGTAGGAAATCCTAATGTAGGTAAGTCAGCATTAATAAATGCTATTTCAGGATCTAACTTTAAAGTTGGAAACTGGACTGGAGTTACTATTGAAAAGAAAGAAGCAGAGTTTGTTAGAGATGGGGAGATGTATAATTTCATTGATCTTCCTGGAATTTATTCACTAGATACTAAATCAAAGGAAGAAGAAATAACTGCTAACTATTTAAATAATGAAAATGTGGATGTAATTTTGAATGTTGTTGATTCAACGAATTTAGAAAGAAATCTTTACTTAACTATGATGTTAAGAGAGTTACAAAAACCTATGATTTTAGTGTTAAACTTTGAAGATGAACTAGAAAAAATGGGCTACAACTTAGATATTACTAAACTTAGTAAGTATCTAAATATGCCTGTAGTATTAACAAGTGCCGTTAATAAATCTGGTATTGATCAAATATTCCATGTAATTGATGATATGTATGAACAAATTGGGCATATCCATCATACTCATTTTGATTATAGCCAGCATCATAATCATCATAAGCATAAAGAGCATAGAGATGTTAACATCGATGATTTATTGCATGATGTTGATGATTCGAGACGTGAATTAGTTGCTCATAGTATATATTATGGTGATATTTTTGATAAGGCCTATGCGAAACTTTATAATCAAATAAAACCTGTTAATCTTACTAATTACTCAACTTCTAAAGTAGTTGTATCATTATTAGAAGGTAATACTGCATTACGAGCTAATTTTACTGCTGATATATTGGCAGAAGTAGATTGTGAAATAGAAGTAATTGAAGAAGATACTGGTGAAGATAGTAAATCTGCTATCTCATCATATCGCTATAATGTTATTAAAAAAATACTTGAAAGAGTTTTGAAAAAAACTGATGTGAGTCGTTTACGTTCAACAAAGAAAATAGATGATATATTATTAAATAAATATCTATCTTTACCAATTTTCTTATTAGTAGCATTTCTATTCTTAAATATAGTAATTAAAGGAGCAGCGCCTTTCCAAGATTGGGTTGACGGTTTTGCTAATGATTTTATTGGTAAATATTTAGGAATATTAATTCAAGACATGCCAAATTGGTTCCAAAGTTTAATGTTAGATGGTATTTTAGCTGGTGTTGGCGGAGTTTTAACATTCTTGCCACTGATGGCTTTTCTAAGTTTCTTCTTAGCAATCTTAGAAGAAACTGGTTATATGGCTAGAATCGCGTTCTTAATTGACAGAATTATGAGAAAATTTGGAGTTAATGGTCGCTCATTTATTTCAATGCTATTAGGATTTGGATGTACTGTTCCAGCGATTTATTCAACGCGTACTATCCAAGATGAAAGAGCGAGAAAGATAACTGCTTTTATGGTTCCATTTATGAGTTGTGGTGCAAAACTACCGGTATATAGTTTATTTATAGCAGCTTTCTTTAGTGCATATGCTGGGGTAGCAATTTTCGCTATCTATGTCTTCAATATTGTATTCGCGGTAATAATTGTTACTATTCTTAATTTATTTGGAGTATTTAAAGGAGAAGAAGAAAAATCATTTATGATAGAACTTCCTCCATATCGTATTCCGACTATTAGAGTATTACTAAAGAAAGTACGATTTGAGTTAAAAGGATATATTCATAAAACTTTCACAATTATATTTGCAGTACTAGTAATTCTGTGGGGTATGGCTTATTTCCCAAACGGTGATGTGCAAACATCTTATATGTCAAGTTTTGGAAAGACATTCCAACCATTATACCAACCAACTGGATTTGCTGATGATTGGCGTATGGTGGCATCAATTCCTGGATCTATAGCGGCTAAGGAAACAGTAGTTGGCTTTATTTCTCAAGTCTTTGAAGTTGAAGAAGTAGATAATGAAGAAATAGAAGAAACAACGTTTATTCAAGATTTAGCGGACCAAGCAGAGGGATTGGCAGTTGCAGTAAAAGATAGTGTAGTTGGTGTCTTTGATTTTAGTCTTGGTGAGGAAGAGGCTGCAACTGGTACTGTCGCTGCCATTCAAAGTGTATTTGGAACTGATGCATTAGGGACATTAAGAGCTGTGTCATTTGTCTTATATATAATGTTACTAATCCCATGTATTGCTGGAATTAATGCAGTGCGAGTAGAATTTGGTAAAAAATATTTTATTTATGATTCATTGTTTAGACTTATCTTCCCATATATTGTTTCAGTATTGGTATTCCAAATAGGATCACTAATTATTAAGTAGTAATAAAGCCCGTTAGAAATAATGGGTTTTTATTTGCCATAACTGCGCAAAAATTATCGGGATAATTAATTACGCATATGGTAATATAATTATATGGGGTGATGCATATGGACTGGATAACGGGTATGCAAAAGGCGATTGATTACATTGAAGAGCATATATATGAGGATATTGATATAAAAGATATTAGCACAATCATAGGCTTTTCACAGTTTCATTTTCAGAAAGGATTTGCGATGTTAAGTGGCTACACAATTGGCGAGTACATCCGCATGCGGCGCTTAACTTTAGCGGGAATTGAGTTGATGATGACAAATGCAAAGATAATAGATATTGCCTTTAAATATTGTTATGACTCGCCAGATAGTTTTGCGAAAGCGTTCAAAAGATTTCACGGCATACAGCCATCAATAGCGAAGCAAAATGAGGCAACTCTCAAATCATTTGCCCCATTACAGATTAAGTTTAGTTTGGATGGAGGCTACTTGCTTGATTATAGAATCGAGAATAAAGAGGAATTAACACTAATTGGGAAGTGCTATAAAGTTGATTGGCAAACTTCATATGCCATGATTCCAAATCTTTGGCAAGAACATAATTCGCATATGGGAAATGATAGCATTAGCGGTTACTATGGTATAAGTATTGGTTCTAAAGATAATGATAATACTTTTGACTATTACATTGCTGATATACATGATGGTCATAATGAAGAGCATCACAAATTAATTGTAAATAGCGATGAATTAGTACAGCCCATAGTTATTCCAGCATACACGTGGGCAGTATTTCCTTGTCATGGACCTTTACCAAACGCTATGCAAGAAGTAAATACTAAGATATATTCGCAATGGTTGCCTAACTGTAAGGATTATGATTTAGCGACACCTATTAATATTGAAATGTATGATGATATTGGTAAATACCAAGATGGCATAAAGAGTGATGACTATTATTCAGAGTTATGGATACCAATTAAAAAGAAAGAAGGAAATGAATAATGATGATAGATGAAATTGTAAAAGAATCGTTTGTAGTAATTGGAAAAGAAGGATCTACGTTACAAGGAACTGGTTTTATTCAAACACTATGGGGTGAAGCAAATGCGCATTTCAATGAAATTAAACATTTAGCTTCAAAGGATCAAAGTGGAAATATTTTAGCGATGTGGGGAGTAATGTCTGATTTAGGACGTAACTTTATGCCATGGGAAAATAATTTTACTGAAGGTTTATATTTAGCTGGTGTTGAATGCGCAAAGGATGCAATAGCGCCAGAAGGCTGGACTAAGTGGGTAATACCTGGCTATGAATATATTCGAATCAAATTTGATGACAAAGATACTTTCGCTAAAGGAATCGAGTATCTAAAAGAAAATAATCTGACATTAGTTGGAGCAGTCTTTGACTATAACGATCCTCAAACTGGGCAAGGTTATATGTTCTTTCCAATAAGAAAACTTTAAAATGGGCGCAATTTTGCGCCTTTTCTGTGAAGAAAAATTCTTGTATTTTTTGTGATATTTGTTAGTATAGAAATATGGGAGGAATTTTATGAACGTTTTTAGTAAGAAAGAAAAAATAACAATATTCTCAGTTTTGTTAGTAATGTTTGCAATATTTACATTTACTGATCTATCAATTTCTAAGGCAATCTTTAATATTGATAGTTTATATGGTAAGTTTTTCGAGGCATTTGGTGAGATGCCAGGACTTGCTGTTGGAGTGTTTTGTTTAGGTATTTTGATTGTACATCGTGATACAACAAACAAAACAAAAAGTCTAATTTCATTAATTGGATATGGCGTATTAATGATATTTTTAGCATTGATGTCTGGGATAATGGGAATCCATTATATCGTTGAAGATATGACAATGCGCTTTATTATTGGGGGCGGTATTGGGATACTGTTGATAATTGCTTCGTTATTTGTGGCTAGTAAAATAGATTGTAAAAATAAAAGTATTATTATTAAAGTAGCAATAATTGGTTTATTATTAACTGCAGTTGCTTTGATTGGTATAAATGTAATTAAGCCGATTGTTGGTAGATTAAGGTTTAGAAATATGGTAGAACCGTATGAATATTTTACATCTTGGTATGTAATACAAGCAGAAAAGCTAAATGTCATTCCTGGAGTATTAACAGGGGAAGCATATAAATCATTCCCATCTGGCCATACTGCTAACGCAACTATTATTGTTTGGATTACATTATTGCCTTTACTGTTTACCAAACTAAGAAATAAAAGAACAGTACGCATAATTAAGATAATTGCTTTTGCTTTTGTTTTTATGGTAGCAATAAGTAGAGTCATCATGGGAGCCCATTTTGCAACTGATGTTACATTTGGAGCTGCATTTACGATATCAAGTTTTCTATTATTAGAATCAATATTTTTAAAAGACAGTAAAGTGGAATATGTAGTTGTAATATAAAAGTAGACACAGAAAAAAAACAATAAGTTTTGACTGTAGTCTACTTTTTAATATACTTAAATAAAGGAGATGACTATTATGGGAAGACCAAAAGGCGGTTTAAATAAAAAATATACAAAAGAATT
>JAVBUP010000047.1:0-10505 GCA_031555175.1 Coprobacillaceae bacterium | reverse complement strand
TTTAAAAAGAACAGCTTATGGATATAGATCATTCGTTCATTATCGTAAACGTATCCTATTACTTAACTGTTCCTACTAACATTTTTATAACAAAAGGGATAAACTTTTATTAAGTTTACCCCTACGGTTGACTAAGAACCTAATATCCTTTATTGAAAAACTCGTCAGGTTGAACTGAATAATACATTGCTGAAGCTTCAGGGCATTTTTTACCAAATACTCTTTTAACATAGCTAGCAGTTGTAGCTGCATCCATATCAGTATCGATTTCAAATGTTCCTTTAATCCCAGATTTAGAGATAAATTTACAGCTTCTAATGTTTTCATCAGAATACCCATCAAAGAAATCAACTAATTTTTGTAACATTGCTGCACTCATAATTACTCTTACCATAATAATATCCTCCTATTAACAACCGTATTATACACCAAATGAATTATAAAATAAATAGTATAAAATTAAAACATTACTATTTGTGATAGATAAACTAAGCTTTCTTAAATTTATTATCGGGATTAATCTGTAATCTATTAATGCTAATAACTTTATTGCTCAGATTATCTATTTCAATAATAACTCCTGATAACTGTCCAGCACCATCAGCTAATACAAATTGACCCAAAACTCCTGTTTTCATTCTTTCAATAATATGCGTAACCTCTTGACCAATCACACCATCATATGGTCCAGTCATTCCAATATCTGAAATATAAGCACTACCTTTTGGAAGAATTCGATTATCGGCTGTTTGTACATGGGTGTGTGTGCCTAAAATTGCTGATACTTCACCATCATAGTTATATGCAAACGCAATTTTCTCAGATGTAGTCTCTGCATGAAAATCTACAATGTGAATATCAGATGTATCACTTTTTAGGATTTCATCAAATGCCTTATATGGATTATCATATACATTTCCCATTAATGCTTGGCCTAAAATATTAGTGACACGAATTTTCTTTCCCATTACTTCAATCATACGGGTTCCAACTCCTGGTAAAGAGTTAGGTTTATTAAGTGGAACAATTAATCTGTCTGCGTCATCGATGAACTCAAAAATATCCTTCTTCGCATATGTATGATTTCCCATAGTAATTAGCGATATACCTTCAAAAACCAATTCTTCATACACATTACGAGTTATTCCTTTGCCATGAGCACTATTCTCACCATTTGCAAATACTATATCAATTGAGTATTTGCTTTTAATTTGACTAAGATAATCCTTAATCATTTCTCTACCTAGTGGGCCAACTATATCGCCTAAATATAATATTTTCATCATATCACCTTTCTAAAAAAGAAGGATAGTAACCTATCCTTTCTTATTTTGCAATTTCATTTGCTCTAATTTCACGAATCACAGTAACTTTAATTTGTCCTGGATATGTTAATTCATTTTCGATTTTTTCTTTAATATCACGAGCTAATTGATAACACTTTTCATCATCAAGTTTATCAGGCTTTACCATAACACGAACTTCTCGTCCAGCTTGAATAGCAAATGACTTATCAACACCATCATAAGAATTAGTAATTTTTTCTAATTTTTCAAGACGTTGAATGTAATTTTCAAAACTTTCTAATCTAGCCCCTGGTCTAGCAGCGCTTAATGTGTCAGCAATTGCTACTAATACTGAGATAATTGAAGTAGTTTGTGTATCACCATGGTGTGATTCAATTGCATTAATTACAATATCATTTTCACCATATTTCTTAGCTAATCTAGAGCCAATTTCCACATGGCTTCCTTCAATTTCATAATCGACAGATTTACCAAGGTCATGCAATAATCCAGCACGCTTAGCTAATTGTTGATTCAATCCCAACTCAGCAGCCATAATTCCAGACAAATGTGCAACTTCAAGTGAATGCTGTAAAGCATTTTGTCCATAACTTGTACGATATTTTAACTTACCTAGTAAAGAAATAATCTCACGATCTACTTTTGCAATCCCTAATTGGAATGTTGCATCTTCACCAGCTTTTCTCATTGTTTCATCTAACTCAGTACGTACTCTCTCAACTATTTCTTCAATACGCCCTGGATGAATTCTTCCATCTGACAATAATTTTTCAATTGACTGTCTAGCTATTTCTCTTCTGATTGGGTCAAATGAAGAAATAGTAATTGCTTCAGGTGTATCATCAATTATTAAATCAACACCAGTCGCTAATTCTAGTGCTTTGATGTTTCTTCCTTCACGTCCAATAATTCTACCTTTCATTTCCTCTGATGCAAGAGGAACTACTGATACATTTCTTTCAACAGTTGCTTCTTGAGCATAGCGTTGCATTGCATGCGCTATAATTTCACGTGCGTTATCATTAGCTTTGGCTTTAGCTTCTTCTTCTTGATCACGGATAAAAGTAACCATTTCTTTTTCTACTTGACTTTGTGCTTCTTTTCTAATTAATTCTTTTGCATCATTAACAGTTAACGATGCTATTCTTTCTAACTCAGATAAAATTTGATTATTTCTTTCGTTTATTTCTTCTTCTTTTTTACTTAATTCAGAGTATTTTTCTTTTACTCTTTGATTTTCTTGATCTAAAAGAGATTCTCTATTTTGTAATGCTAAATCTCTTCTATCAATTCCCTGTTCTCTTTGCAATAATATACTTTCAGAATGGGCTATTTCTTGTTTCTTTTCATTTAATGTCTTTTCTGTTTCAATTTTCAGTTCATATGCTCTTGTTTTACCATCCAAAATAGCTTCTTTGATAATTGCATCTGCTCTTTGCTTAGCATCCTCAATTGATTTTAAAGCAGCTCTTTTAGCACGGTTGTTTGTAAAAGTATAAAATAGCACAGCTAAAATAACACCAATTACAACTGCTAGAACATATGATGATATTGTTCCTATATCCATATGTTTCTCCCTTTAAATTATATATATTTATATACTAGTATAACGAAAATCGTTTTATTAATCTTAAAAATACATATCTAGTGCTAGCCATACGCACTCAATATACCGTTATTGTATAATAATTTTGCATTTTTAGCAACGAAAAAAAAGACTAATACTGTGTTTATAACATTTGTATTAGCCATATTTTATTTATTTTCTAAGACTCCTTTTATAGCAACTTCAATTTCTTGCATGACTTCAGGATGTTCAGCTAAATATATTTTAACATTTTCTCTACCCTGACCAATCTTTTCGCCTTTATAAGAATACCAAGCCCCAGCCTTATCAATAATATCATGTTCAGTTGCAATATCAATAACTTCACCATCACGAGAAATTCCTCTTCCAAAAATAATATCTACGCTTGCAACTTTAAATGGTGGTGCTACTTTATTCTTTACTACTTTGATATTTACTTCGTTACCAACTACATCCGTTCCTTGCTTAATTGCTTGCGACTTACGAATGTCAATGCGAATAGTTGCAAAGAATTTAAGGGCACGCCCACCAGCAGTTGTTTCTGGATTACCATATGATACACCAATTTTCTCACGTAATTGATTAATAAAAATGACTGTACAATTATTCTTATTCATTGATCCAGAAATTTTTCTTAACCCTTTTGACATCAAACGAGCTTGCAGACCCATTTGTTGATCACTCATTTCCCCTTCCAACTCGATTTGTGGTACAAGAGCAGCAACTGAGTCGACAATGATCAAATCAATCGCCCCAGATCCAATTAATGTATCTGCAATGTCTAAAGCTTGTTCCCCATTATCTGGTTGTGAAAGAATTAATTCATCAATATTAACTCCCAAGTTTTTTGCATACATCGGATCAATCGCATGTTCAGCATCTATAAATGCAGCTCTACCACCCATCTTTTGTACTTGAGCAATTGCATGCAACGCTAATGTAGTTTTACCAGAAGACTCAGGACCATATATTTCAATAATGCGCCCCTTAGGGTATCCTCCAACTCCTAAACAAATATCTAAATTAATCGATCCAGATGGTATTACATCCACTTTAACATCCGAGCGATCTCCAAGTCTCATTATAGAACCTTTACCAAATTGTTTCTCAATATCTGATAATGCTTTCTCTAACTTGGCATCCTTGCCCTCAACTTCTTTAACTTTCTTCTCAGCCATATTTATCCTCCTATCATAATATAGTCTTTTTTATTCAATATTTCTTATTTTTTCAATTATTTTTTCTTTAGCATAATAAATAGCTTTGTTTTTCACAACTTCTCTATCGCCATCGATTAATAACTCAAAAACCTCAATATCTTCATTAATAGCAATTCCTATATAAACCAATCCTTTTGGTTTGCCTTCCATCACTCCAGGCCCAGCGTTACCTGTAAAAGAAGCACAAACATCTGTTCCAAGTATTTTTTGGCATTTAGCAACCATATCATAAGCAATTTGTCTACTTACAACTCCAAATTGTTCAATTCGTTCTAATGGAATATCAAGTAAAGTAGCTTTTGTGTCATTTTGATAAGTAACCAAACTCCCTTTATATGTTTTCGATACTCCTGGCACTTCACCCAATTGACTAGCAAACATTCCAACTGTAAAACTCTCACAACTAGAGATTGTCAAATGTCTGGCAATTAATAAGTCTACTAATTCTTGCATTATTTACTCTCAAAAATAACAGATTTATTTTTCATAAAATAATCTACACCAGATACAAATGAAATAGCAGTAGCTAAATATATTAATAAACTTGATGCAGGGATATTCATAAACTCAAAAGGCATATTATTTAATAATACCATAACTATCGCCACCATTTGTGTCGCTGTTTTTGCTTTTCCTAAATAACTTGCAGCCAATACCGTATTACTTTGGCTGGCTAACATTCTAATGCCATCAACCATAATATCACGACAAATCATAACAATCGCAACAATTGGAGGAATGCTACCAGAAGTAGATAATAAAATTATCAACGAATTAACTAATAGTTTATCAGCTATTGGGTCCATAAATTTACCAAAAGTTGTAATTAAATCATATTTTCTAGCTAAATATCCATCAATATAATCTGTTACTGACGCAATGATAAATAATACTACAACAATAATATTAATTAATGGCAAAGCTAACCCATTTATATAAAATATCGGTAAATTAATTCCAAATTGATAAAAAGGGAATAAGTATAAAAATATAATTATTGGGACTAAAAAGATTCTAAATAATGTTAATTTATTTGGTAAGTTCATTATTGTACTCCTTCAACTTTTATATCAAAATTAAATACTAACCTTGTTGCTTGCTTTTCTACTTCAGTAAGTGGTACTTCCACCCCAGAGAAACTTAATGTCATGTCATGTCCAGTAGTAACAATCATTCTAATCGATCCAAGTGTACTTGTGTCAAGATTTACATCTAGCATCTTAGGTTGTGATTCATCAACTTTGACAAATTTATTTGTCCATCCTTCAATATTTCCCCATCCATTAATATATGCTTCTACCCAAGTCCTATCTGCAAAATTGCCACTAAAATTAAGTGTTTTCAAATTAGCTGGTATTATTACCTCAAAAGAATAATCCCCTATTCTATTTACCTTAACTTCTGTATTAACAGGAGTCTCGTCTTCACCAGTTGGTTCCTCATCTTCTCCTGTTTTATCAGGATCATCAACTGGATCTTCAGTAGGATCGGGATCATTTATTTCACCATCAATAATCGGATTTTTATCATCTGTAAATCCAGTCTCACGGTTTATTACAAATTTGTCAAATGCAAACCATATTGCTGCAATTGATGCAATCGTTAGAACTATCACTAAAGCGATCTTGATATATTTATCAATACTTGATTTCGTATAAACTCTTGGATTATTTTTTTTATTAAAACTAGATTTTAAACTGCTACTAGATGTTGGCTTTGTATCTTCCACATCATCTAAACTAGATTTATTATCATTTATATATAATGAGACACAATAATCAGGATCAAGTCCTAAGTATAATGCATATTTTCTAATATACATTTTTACATATTGCTCATCACCGCGATAAGCTTCTAAGTTATTGTTTTCAATATCTTTAAGTATTTGTGATGATATACGGATACTCTCACTTATTTTTTGCAAAGAACTACCCATATTCTCTCTTTTAGATTTCAATAATATTGCTAACTCATCCATGGAACCACACACCTTTTCTATTGATAAATATACCATAAAATCGCTATTTTAACAACAAAATAAAAAAGACAACAGAATACTGTTGCCTTTTGACTCTCACTCTATAAGCCATGTTTTGTTTTGACAATCATTTATCTACACTAATGTGTCCTTTTCTTAGTTTGATTCCCTTGAAAAGATTCCCCTACCTAATTTGGGTTTCTCGCTTGTGGGGTTTACCTCGTTCCACCTTATAGTTTCCTATAAGCTTCGTCACTGTGGCACTTTTACAGACTCTTACCATGTCTCAAGATTTAGGTAATCGTTCAGCCGTCAGTCGTCACCTGCCATAGCTTATTTATTGGCTATGCACAAACACTACAAGCATCTCAGCTTGTGCGAGCATGGACTTTCCTCTACTTACGCAGCAATTGTCCAAGTGAGTTATCTTTGTTTTCCAAATACTTCCTTTTCTAATGCAGAAACTCGTTTTAAAATATCTGTACTTCCTTTTGATTCAAGAAGCTCTGCTTCATATTTATTTATCACATCATTCTTCTCTAAATCAAGAATTGTTTTTCTTAATGATTCATTCACTTGCTCCAGTTCCTTGATTTTTTGTAAAGATTGAACCATTACTTTAGCGAATAATTCATAGTCTTCTGCAACAACATCTAAGAAAGAATCAACCTCTTGCGGATTATATCCTCTAAGATCAACACTGAATTCTTTTTCCAATATTCTATTAACATCTAAATTCAATTTATTGTTGTTCATAAGCCCAACTCCTATTCTATACTATTTTCACAAATTTAGTAACAAAAAGCAAGCGTTTGTGGTAAAATAGTTATGTCTATTTAATGATAATAAGAGATAGGTGAAGCTATGGTTAATTATCCAAACAAAAAACAAGTTCAAACAAACGTTACAAAAACTACTAACAAGAAAGATACGCGTCATCGCGGTATGGCACTCGAAGCTGATATTAATACAAGTAATGAGTATTACTTAGCACATGATATCTGCGTTATATACAAGAAGCCTACTCCGGTGCAAATAGTGAAAGTCGACTATCCTGTACGTAGTGCTGCAAAAATTATTGAAGCTTATTTTAAAGTTCCAAGTACAACAGATTATAACGGTATTTACAAAGGTAAATATATCGATTTCGAGGCGAAAGAAATTGGGAACAAAAGAACTTTTAATTTCAATTTAATACATAAACATCAAATTGAACATCTTGAAAGAGTAATCGATCATGGTGGAATTGGATTCATAATTATTGCTTTCACAGCACATCAAGAGATATATTTGCTTGATGCAAAAGACATGATTATGTTCTATCAAGATAGTAGCAAAAAATCTATTACCTATGAGGAAGTAAAAAATCATGGTTACTTAATACCTCAAGGATATCTACCAAGAATTGATTATATTGAGGTAGTTGAAAAGGTATATTTTAAAGGAGGTAATCTTTAATGGCAAAGAAAAAACTTAATTTCGATTTGGACGCATTCAAAGGAAAAAAATTACTATATAAATTGGCGGTTGGCGGACTAAGTTTATTCACTATCGCTTGCTTTGCGGTATTTGTATATGTAGGATATATTGTAATCTCTACTCCATCATTTGAACTTTCAATGTTGGAATCGCAAGAGTCTTCGCGAATCTATGATGCTAATGGCACACTGATTGCTAGTTTAGGATTTGATATAAATAGTTCAGGGGATCAAAAGAATGTTGAAAGTAGAACAAATGTTCCATATGAAGACTTTCCACAAGTTCTAGTCGATGCAATTGTAGCTACAGAAGACTCACGTTTCTTCGAACACCCTGGTTTCGATGTTCCTCGTATTGTAAAAGCTTTTGTTACTAATATAGTTAAGGGTAAAATTGATCAAGGCGGATCTACAATTACGCAACAAGTTATCAAAAAGGGATATTTTAGAGATGAATTGAAAATATCCCGAAAAATACAAGAAGTAGTATTAGCTTTACAAGCAGAAAGTACTTTAAGTAAAGAAAAAATTCTTGAATTATACTTAAATAAAATATATTTTGGTAATAGCATCTCTGCTATTGGTGTTCAAAATGCATCAAATTATTATTTTGGAAAAGAAGTTACAGAATTAACACTGCCAGAAGCAGCGTTGCTGGCTGGGGCGTTAAACTCTCCTAATGTGTATGATCCATTTGTTAATTTAAAATTAGCTACACAAAGACAACATGTTGTACTAAATTTAATGGCTAGACATGGATATATCACATCAGAAGAATGTGAAGCGGCCAAATCTATTCCACTAGAAAATTTACTAACATCTGATAAAAAAGTAAGTGGGACTGTCCAATACGGCGCTTATATTGATGCCGTAATTAAAGAAGTTAAAGACAGGACAAAACTTGATCCAACTGTTGTACCAATGGAAATATATACATATATGGACATAAGTGCTCAAAAATATATGGATGATGTTCAAGCTGGAAAAGTTGCTTCATTTGGAAATGATAAACTGCAAATTGCCTCGACAATCATGGAATCTAAAACTGGTAGAATAATTGCATTAGCAGGTGGACGCGACTATGCGACGGGATCTGGATATGTTAATCGTGCAACCGAAATGTTTGTACAACCTGGATCATCGTTAAAGCCTATTCTAGCTTATGCCTCTGCGTTTGAAGAACTTGGGTGGTCAACTGGACATACCGTAACCGATAAGCCATGGTTTACACAGAAAGCTGATGGAAGCATACATGCTGTAAAAAATGTATATAATGAGTTTTGGGGAGATATTAACCTGATTTCAGCTATTGGGCGTTCAAGCAATACTACCGCTCTTTACACTTATGATGCAGTATGTAATAAAATTGGTGACGCTGCCTGTAAAGAATACATGAAAAAATTAGGGTTTACCGATAATGATTGGAATAGATTATATGCAATCGGAGCGTGGAGCACTGGTCTGTCTCCAGTACAGCTTGCTTCTGCTTATACTTCAATAGCCAATGAAGGATATCGTAGTGAAGGACATACAGTAGATAAAGTCGTAATTATTGATACTGGAGAAGAAATTGAAGTAGATAGTTCACTTATTCCTGAACAAGTATTCTCCTCTGAAGCTGCTTATATGACTGCTTCATTACTCACTACTGTGGTAGATAGAGGATATTCAATGGACTCTTTCCAAGTAGCTGGAGTAGATGTTGGTGGTAAAACCGGAACATCAAACTGGGGGTCTGAAGGAGCTCAGTTTAAAATACCAGATGGTTCTAACAAAGATAGATGGGTAGTTTCTTGTACTCCTGATTATGTTATGACAACTTGGATTGGCTATGATTGGGATGCCAAAGTTAAGGGATATTATCCAACTGATGCCCAAAATCAAATAGTCCTAAAGGTGAATTCAGGAGCATTAAAGAATGTTTTATATAAAGGATTTACAGGAACTTCAAGATTTGAACAACCTGCGACTGTTATTCAATCTAGTTTTGTTACTGGTGTTTATCCATATGTCTTGCCTGATTCTTCTTCAATTGAAGTGTCATCAGGACTATTTAAAAAAGGAACACAGCCAACAACTGTTATCACACCATCTAGCATAAATCAATTATCAAGTTTTACTATAAGCAATAATAGTGGTAAGGTAACTTTAAACTATGCAGAATATAGCCCTTTATCTGACACATTGCCGGTTTCTAACACATACAACTTTGACTATTATAATGGTACTGAAATGACAACTATTAGTCTGCATCACATTGATGGATTGCGAAATTACATGGGGTCAGTTCAATATGGATATACCGTAAAAGATAGGACTAGTGGTGCTACTATCACATCTGGTACACTTAGTACTAATTCTGGTGAAATTACTGTTTCTAGCACTAATGCTCAAGTATGTGGATATTATGTGTACTCAAAACATACAACAACTAGGAGTAATGAAGTGTGTGTAAATGTCACAGGAAATGCACCAACTAGAGCTATTAACTCTTCGCTTTCTAGTCTGGCTGGAGTTCCAATAACTACTACCACTTCAGAGACAAGTTTAGTTCTTTCAATTACTGGTAATATTGACGGCGATGTATATACTGCCACAATTACCAATAATTCAACTAACGCTATTACTAATCTTGTCTTAGATAATAGCTTAAACTGCAATATTACAGATTTGCAAGTTGGGGTTCAATATACTATTAAAATAAATTTAGTAGATAGTAATAATAAAACATATTCTAAGACACATACGATTAGTATTACTTAGTCTAGATTAAAACGATGATATTAGTCATCGTTCCTTAATTCAAAATTGAACCGCACCACAGAGGTGTGGTTTTTTTGATATAATAAAAGAGCTCACCCGACGAAAAGGAGCTCATATGAATTATAAACAAATAGATGATAAAAAGAAAGCCCAGATAGATATTTTATTAGA
>JAVBUP010000021.1:0-38868 GCA_031555175.1 Coprobacillaceae bacterium | reverse complement strand
TTGATAAATAAAAGTATCCGCCAACTCCATTAATATATTCTAAAACTATTTTCTTTTTAAACTCAAATGTATATTTTGCCATAATAAAACTGCCTCCAATCTGTTAGATTTTCGGTCTAACTTCTTGGGGGCAGTTCATTCCTAACTCTTTTTTAGATTATTCAGTAATTCCAGTATATTTCTTAACTAATTCAACAACTTCTTCATATGTACCTTTTTCTAAAGCTTCGCTTGCAAGTTTGTTCATCTCTGACTTGTTTAGCTCGCGAATTAACTTTCTACTACCAAGAATTGAAGTTGCACTCATTGAAAATTCGTCTAGTCCTAATCCAATAAGTAATGGGGCAGCCATTAATTCTCCAGCCATTTCTCCACACATACCAGTCCATTTACCTTCTTTATGACTAGCATCGATTACATTCTTAATTAGTCTTAAGATTGCTGGATTATATGGTTGGTATAAGTATGAAATAGAAGTAGACATACGATCAGCAGCAAATGTATATTGTATTAAATCATTAGTACCAATTGAGAAGAAATCCACTTCCTTAGCGAATTGATCAGCTAATACAGCAGCAGCAGGAATTTCGATCATAATACCGACTTGGAAATCGTTACTAACAGGAATACTTTCAGATACTAATTTTTCTTTCTCTTCTAGTAAAATCTTTTTAGCTTTTCTGAACTCATCTAAAGTAGCAATCATTGGGAACATGATTCTTAGATTACCATAAACTGAAGCTCTTAATAATGCTCTTAATTGTGTTCTAAAGATATCTTCTCTTTGAAAACATAATCTAATAGCTCTAACACCTAAGAATGGATTCATTTCTTTTGGCATTTCGATTGCAGCTAGTTCTTTATCTCCACCAATATCTAGAGTTCTTACGACAACTGGTTTTCCAGCCATTCCTTCTAACACTTCTTTATAAGCAGAATATTGTTCTTCTTCTGTTGGAAGATTAGCAGATTCCATATATAGGAATTCAGTTCTGTATAAACCAACTCCTTCAGCTCCATTTTCTAATACTGATTCTAAATCTTTTGGTGAACCAATATTTGCAGCTAATTCGACATGATAATTATCTTTTGTTACTGACTTCTCATTTTTTAGCGCCTTTAATTCACGTCTATATTCAATGAAAGCATCTCTTTTTTTGATGTACTCAGTTATTTCTTCATTAGATGGATTAATAATAATAATTCCTTGACTACCGTCCATGATGACAAAATCGCCATTATTTACGCTTTGAGTAACAGTGTTAGTTGCAACAACTGCTGGAATTTCCATACTTCTAGCAAGTATAGCAGAGTGTGAAGTACGACCGCCAATGTCAGTAGCAAACCCTCTAACCAAATTCTTGTTTAATTGCGCTGTATCAGATGGTGTTAAATCATGAGCAATAATAACTACTTCTTCGTTGATTTCAGATGGGTTAGGTAGATCTTTACCCATTAATGCAGCCATTAATCGTCTCTTAACATCTTTAATATCTGCAGCTCTCTCTCTAAAGTATTCATCATCCATAGATTCAAAGAATGCAATGTGAGCATTAGTAATTTCATCTAATGCAACCTCAGCATTAACATTATTAGATTTAATTGAGTTTGCAACTCCATCCACTAATTCAGGATCAGATAACACTAACATATGTGCATCAAATACCATTGCTTCTTCTTCTGAAAGATTTACAGTGGCAAATTCTTTAATCTTTTCTAAATCTCCTCTTACTTTTGCAGAAGCATTTATAAATCTTTGATTTTCTGCTTCCACGTCTGAAATAGTTGTTTTTACAACTGTTAAGTCAGGCATATCTAATTTGTATGCTTTTCCTATTGCAATACCATTAGAAGCCCCTATACCTTTAATCATATTTCATTCCTCCATATCATTTATATTCTATCTCATTTTGGACTAAATATAAAGTATAAAAGTAATTATTATGGCAATTTTACTTAATTATCATTGAGATAAGTCATTAAATTTAGTATTATATATCTATACTACATAGGAGGAATTTAAATGGAAGTAATTGTTGTAAAAAATTATGAAGAAGCTAGTGATGCTGCCTTCAAAGTGATGGTAGAAGTTGTAAAAAATAACCCAAGTGCTGTATTAGGTTTAGCTACTGGATCAACTCCAATTGGGTTATATAAAAGAATGATAAAAGATCATAAAGAAAATGGTACATCATATGCAAATGTTAAGTCATTTAATTTGGATGAATATTATGGTTTGCCTCGTACTCATGAACAAAGTTATTATCG
This sequence comes from Coprobacillaceae bacterium, assembly GCA_031555175.1. Lineage (GTDB taxonomy): Bacteria > Bacillota_I > Bacilli_A > Erysipelotrichales > Coprobacillaceae > JAVBUP01. Next base: position 36,600 of record JAVBUP010000021.1, on the reverse strand, counting down.
TTTTATGTGTGAGAATTTATTTGATTTTATTGATATTAATAAAGAAAATGTTGAAGTGCCTCAAGGTAATACTGATATTCAAGCTGAATGTGATCGTTATAACGCCTTATTAAGATCTAATGTTCAAGATATCCAGTTATTAGGCATTGGAGGAAATGGTCATATAGGATTCAATGAACCAGGTACTGATTTTGACTCATTAACACATTATGTAGAACTCGATCAAAGAACTAGAGAAGATAATGCAAGATTATTCTTTAATAACAATATTGATGAAGTGCCAACACATGCTGTAACTATGGGAATTGCAAATATTATGAATGCGAAGAAAGTGCTTGTAATTGCTTGTGGTAAAGGAAAGGCAGAAGCTGTTAAAAAAATGGTTGATTTAGAACCTTCTACGGACTGTCCAGCTAGTGCTTTGCAAAATCATCCTAACACGATTCTAGTCATTGATGAGGATGCTGCATCATTATTAAATAAATAACTGACTATCTAGTCAGTTTTTTAATTATTCAATTGAAAGCCCTACAATAATTATGTATAATTGTGGTGAATAAATAACGGAGGAATGAAAATGAAGAATTATGTGGGAGTGGACTTAGGTGGTACTAATGTACGTGCCTTATTGGTTTCCGAAGAAGGTGAAGTATTAGGAGAAGTAAAAGAGACAACTGAAGCATCTCAAGGTCCTGAATATGTTTGCAATAAAATAATTAAAATGATTGAAAAACTGGATGGACATGAAACAATGGAAGGTATTGGAATAGGTGTTCCTGGTCCTGTTGATACTGTTAACGGTGTCATGGTAATGGCTAGTAACTTACCTGGATTTGAAGGTTATCCTATCGCAAGAAAATTAGAAGACTATTTCGATAAGCCAACTTTTATTGATAATGATGCAAATGTTGCTGGTTTAGCTGAAGCAGTACTTGGCGCTGGTAAAGGAATGCCAATTGTTGAGTACGTAACTATCTCAACAGGTATTGGTGGAGCACTTGTAGTTAATGGGCAAGTTGTTTCAGGACATAGGGGTCACGCAGGAGAAATCGCTAATATTGTCGTTAATCCTGGGCAACCATCAATCAATGGTTTAAATGGGGGAGCGCTAGAGAATGAATGTAGTGGAACTGCATTAGTTCGTAAAGGGAAAGAAAGAATGCCAAATGAATCAATAACTCATGCAGGAGATGTGTTTGATTTGGCGGCAGTTGGTAATGAAATTGCTATTAACTTGGTTGATGAGTTCACAACTTTCATGGCCCGTGGACTTGCAGACATTGCACATGTTGTTGATCCTTATGCATTTGTATTAGGTGGTGGTGTAATGAAGTCAAAGCATCATTTCTTTGATGCATTGGAAGAAAAATTTAACTCTATGGTATTCCCTGGTATGAGAGGGCACATAAAACTATTAGATACTCAAGTAGAGGACTGTGGAGCTATTGGAGCTGCTATGCTTCCAAAATCACAACTTAGATAAAATAAGTATAAAAAACATATGGCTTAATTAAAGTATGCCATATGTTTTAATTTTAATTAATCTTCTAAATCAGTTTCTACTCTAAAATATGACTCAGAAATATTGTGAGCATGATCACCCATGCGTTCAATATTAGAAATAATATCTATAAATAAGGTACAAACCAAATCAGATTTTTCTTCTTTATTACTAACGCGAACAATGTGACGTGCTTTCATTTTTTCATTCATTTTATCAAGATTTTCCTCTAAAGCTTCAACACTATCTCTTTTGTCATCATTTAATTCCTCAAATGTTTCAAGAGAAAGTGCAATCATTTCGCTAACAGCAGATAACATTTTTTTAATATCTCTTGTAGCTTGATCTGAGAATGATTCCTTAGCATCGTATACTTGCTCAAAAAAATCAGCTAAATTAACACAGTGATCGCCAATTCTTTCTAAATCCTTAACAGATTTCATCATAGAGACATATGTAGCAGTATCTTGGTCATTTAAGACCTCATGAGCGATTAACACAAGGTAATCAGTAATCTTCCTATCATATGTATTAATAGCAGTCTCAATACTACGAATTGCCTCATATGTTTGATTAGATTTCGAGTCAAAGTATAGCTCGACTTGCTTTAATGCTTCACCACAAAGTTTCCCCATTTCTATCGTTTTCGCTTTAGCGATACCAAGAGCATGGCTTGGGAATAATCCTACTACATTAACATTTAATTCACTTAAATCCATTTGGATTTCTTTTTCGTTAGTAGGAATCATTTTCTTAACTAGACTAACAAGTTTTCCTATGAATGGATAAGTAATCACTGTTGTAACTATGTTAAAGATTCCATGGGCAACTGCCAACTCCATTTCTCCATTGAAGCCGAACTGTGCAGTTAACCATACAAGCAAACTAATAAATGGTTGTAATAAAATCATGAATAATAATGTCCCAAGTACATTAAACATAACGTGGAAGCCAGCTCCTCGTTTTGAAGCAGTTGATCCACCAAATGAAGCCAATATTGCAGTAATTGTAGTACCAATATTTGAACCAAATAAGAACGGCAATGCTACTGAAATTGGAATAACATTAGTAGAATAGATAGCCTGTAATATACCTATTACAGCACTTGATGATTGAATCACTAATGTCATAACTGTTCCGACAAGTAATCCATAAATCGGATTACTAGCTAGTGTAGTGGCAAAATCAGTAAAAGCGGGTATATCAGCTAGCATGGATAATTGTGAACTCATTAAATCTAACCCATAAAATAATGCACCAAATCCAAATAATATTTGCCCAGCATATTGAGTTTTCTTTTTGTTAGAGAACATGATTGGTATTGCACCTAATGCTACAAAATATAATGCGTATTTTGATATTTTTAAACCGATCAGAAAGGCAGTAATAGTAGTTCCAATATTTGCCCCCATTATAATTCCAACACCTTGTTCAAGTGTCATTAAACCAGAACGAATAAGGCCAATTGTAAGTGCTGTAGTTCCAGAGCTAGACTGAATTACGCAAGTCACACCAGCACCAATAATAATCCCTTTTAGTGGGCTAGAAGTATATTTATCTATAATATCTCTTATTTTTTCACCTGAGAAACTTTTTAAACCGTCACCCATGTATTTTATTCCAAAAAGGAATAAACCGAATCCTCCAAGAACTAAAGCCCATTGGATATCAGCAAATGTAGTCGCAGTAGCTACATTGTAAAATTGCATAGTATTTCTCCTTTACATAGATTTTCCATATAATTATATCAAAATATGTGGGTAACTAATAGTTTTTTTGCAAAATTATGTCATATTTTACATGAACTATCTACGATAATGGAAATAATAGTTTTTCTTATCTATATTATAGTAGGTGAGAAAATGAGAAAATATAAATCATTTATACAAAATGACAATAATACTTGTGCTATGTATACAGCATTATCAATATTAGACTACTATGGTATAAAGTCAGATGCGACAGTAATTAAGAGAAAAATGAAAATTGGACGTGGGGGTACTAGTATATTTGAGTTTATTAAACTCATGGAAATGTATAGGATTTGTGCTAAAGCTTACAGAATTGAGGATAATAATATATCAGATTTTGATTATCCGTATGTTTTATTAACTAATAGTGAGGACAATTTAGTTCATTTTATTTCTGTCTTAGGATATCGAAATGATAAGTATATTGTTAATGATCCCAATTTTGGAATATTGAGATTGACAAGAGGAGAAATGGTTAGCCGTTTTTTAGGTATTATTATTGATACAAAACTAGATGTTTATCAAGAAAACGATAATATTGAAGAATTCGGGAGTTTTTATTTAAATATAATAAGAAAGTATAAAGGAAAATTGTTGCCAATTTATATACTATCGGGAGTTATTATTTTAATTAATTTAGTAGCTTCCATTTATAGTAGTTTATTAATACGCTCAATTAGTAATAAATCAGTAACTGGAGTGGTTGCTATTAGCATTGGATTTATTATCATAATGCTGTTTCAAAAAAGTATTGAAATATTTAAACGAAAACGAGAATCTGAGTTAAGATATGAAATTGATGAGTCTGTTACATTTAAAAGTATATATTCCTTTTTGACAAGTAATATTAACCTTAATGACTATTTAATGGATAATAGCAAACTGTATAATTATTTATCACTTGATCAATTTGAGTCAAAGTTAATTGAGTTTTTTACAAATTTCTTTATTTCAGTAAGTTCATTATTAATATATTGCTTAGTGCTGTTATTATTTGATACTAGTTTATTAATATTATATTTGTTATTTTTTTTGATAGAGCTATTATTTGTATTAAATGGTATTGATAAATTGGCAATGAAGTCAAGAATTTTATTTTACTCCCAAACGAAAGTAAATAATATAATTCAATACTTTATAAGTAATTTGTGGTCTATTAGAAAAAATAGTCTTCATGATGTTGTATTTAACAACTATATTTTTTTAAAAGAGGATTTCAATGCTAAGCGCTACAGCAATGAGTTAAAGTTAAGTAAATGGATAATTTTACTAAATTGCACAATTCAGTTTTTTTACTATGCTATACTATTATTTATTGCCCTAAATACAATAAGTAGTGGGTTAAATATTGAAAGAATAGTATTTTCGTTAATGGTGTGTCAGCTATTGTTGTCTGCTAATACTGAAGTAGTAATGAGTATTATTGAATTTACAAACTTGAAAAATTATTTTGAAATATATAAAGATACATTATATAAGAATGATTCAAGAGGAAAAATTATATTAGAAGAAAAAATACAAAGAATAAAATTTGATGATTTAAGTTTTGGCTATGTAAATAAGCCATTGCTATTTAGCCATTTTGATTACAATATCGAGGAAAATATGTTAATATCTGGTATGTCTGGCATTGGAAAAACATCATTATTTTCCTTGCTATTCGATGATAATTATCCATATAAAGGAAATATATTGATTAATGATATTGAATTAAGAAATATAGAGACTGACTCTTTATATAAAAAGATTTGCTTTATTAATTCAACGCCAGATTTAATCGATGGCACTATTTTATATAATATTTTTCTTGATTTAGAAATAGATTTAGAGAAACTAAAATATATATTGCATTTTCTTAATCTTGAATCATTTGAAGAAATACTTAGTAATAGTATTCTAGCTAATAGTGTTGCAATCTCCACTGGTCAAATACAAGTAATAAAGATTTTGAGGATGCTAGTTCATAACTATGATGTTTATATTCTAGATGAGGCGACTGCAAATATTGATAGTATTACAAGAAAACTAATATATCAATATATTGAAGAGCATTTAAGAGATAAAATAGTGATTGTTATAAGCCATAATAATGATGTAGAGGCTTTTATAGATTGCAGATTTGAATTATGCGGTGATAGATTTATTAAAGTTGTTAGAAAATAAATAAAATGCTATACTTACTTTGGTGATAAATATGATTATAAAGAAAGCTGATTACGTATTAAGTGCTGCGTGGGAATCGCAATGGCCAGAAACGGAGATTCCTGAAATTTGTTTAGCTGGAAGAAGTAATGTAGGTAAATCTAGTTTTATAAATACAATGCTACAACGCAAAGCAGTAGCAAAAATATCTGGAAAACCGGGAAAAACAAGGACATTGAATTTTTATAATGTAAATGATGAAATGCATTTTGTTGATGTTCCTGGTTATGGTTATGCTGAAGTAAATGCATCAATACAAGAATCGTTTGGGAAAATGATTGAATCTTATATTGAGAAAAGAGAACAACTTAAATGTATGATTCTAATCATTGATTTTAGACATAAACCAAGTAGAGATGATGTTGATATGTATGAGTATATTAAATATAATGAGATACCTACTGTTGTAGTAGCTACAAAATTAGATAAAGTAAGTAGAAATGATTGGATAAAAAACGAAAAATTAATTAAAAACACTTTGGAATTTGATCCTAACCATAAATTTATTAAATTTTCTAGTGAAACAAAATTTGGTAGGGAAGAAGTCTGGGAAGAAATTTTAAAATTGATTGCATAGAACTGGAATATTTCGGTTCTTTTTTTCATATTCTAGTAACGCTAGGAGGTAGTTTATGCAAAAAATATATTTAGAAAAAAATGTTAATCTACGTGGGAAATGTAAAGATATTGTTTCGATTTCTGTTGATGATAGTATTGACTATAAAATTGAGAGCAACGGAATTAGGGCAGTCGGACAAATACTTATATCTGGTGACTATAATACTTATACAGATAGAGAGAATTTTGAAGAAGTATTAGATCTTGATATATTAGCTCCTTTTGAAAAAATAGTAGATCGAAGAGATTTCAATATTAAAATAGAAGATTTTAATTATGAAGTTCAAAAAGGTGATATTAACATAGAAATACAAGCAGTGGTTCATGGCGTATTAGTGAGTGAAGATCGTCATATCACCGATATAGAGGATAGGGTGGCGAGTGAAGAGATAAATATTGAAGAAGATATAGAAGAAATCAGAAAAATAATGGAAACAATAGATGAGAGTGAACTTAATTTTAATGATGAAATATCAGAAGATACTGTGGAAAATTATTTTTTAGATCGCAATGATCTGGATATTGATTTTGATGATTTGGCAGTTGATGAAGTAGATGGTATTATGTCTGATACTGGTGAAGATGTCCTTATAAGTGGATTGGAAGATTTATACGAAGGAATTGAAAGCAAATATGTTTCTTACCGCCTATATGTCGTTCAGCAAGGAGATACTTATAGCAGTATTGCCTCAAGATACAGGATAGATATCGATTCTCTAATACAATTTAATCAAGACAAGATTTTAGAGAAAAACTCATTAGTAGTGATTCCATCTAGTGAATGAAAGATTTGTTATTAGAGTTTTATTCGATTAATGCTATTGGAATCATAAAATTATCTAAGAAATGTTATAAAATTAAAACTTCTCAAAATTCATTTATTCTAAAAATAGCTGATGATGAGAATGTTCAAACTATATATAACTATATAACAATGTTGAAATTAAACTTTATAGTAAAACCATTACTCAATAAAAATGGTTTGGTTTTGACTAAATATCAGGACAAATGGATTTATATAACGCCATATCTTGAGCAAGATGGAATAAATGTTAAAGGGTTAAAATTGCGTGTATATTTTGAAAAAATAGCGCAATTGCATAATAAGTCATTTTATTCAGAAAAGATAAGTAATGGTTATTTTGAAAAACTTTTTGAATATCTTCAAGATCAAATAGTCTCTAGACGTTCATTCTTTGAAAATATGATTCAGAAGATCGAATCCAGTAATTACAAGTCGTCAAGTGAGTGGTTATTTTTACTTAATTACAATAAAATTATGGCTTCAATAAATAAGAGTGATGATTTTCTAAGAAAAGTGATGAAACAAACAGAGTCAAAATCATCGATTAGATTATCACTAGTATATAACAACTTCGATTATGATCATATATTGTTAGAAAAAGATATGTTATTATCTATTGACAAAATGAAAATTGATTTACCTATTTTTGATATATATGATGTATATCAGAGAATGGACGATGTTTTCTTTGACCTAGATGACTTAATCAGCAATTACTTAAAAAAGGTAATTCTATATGATTATGAAAAAAGTCTTTTATGTTGTTTACTGCTATTAGTGCCAGTAATTGATATGAATGAAGATGAAATAGAAAATGTCATCACTCTTACTAGATTATTTTATTATTTGAATGCTGTACAAACGGTAATTGATTTATTACAAGCAAAGTAAATGTAGAGTTTATTTTGCTTTTAAAATGGGCAATAATATAATACAATATAAATAGAGAGAAGGTGCATTATATGAAAACAGATGTTCAAATAGCGCAAGAAGCAAAAATGTTGCATATTAGAGAGATAGCTAAAAAAGTTAATTTATTTGATGATGATATTGAATATTATGGAAACAATAAAGCTAAAATCAACTTTGATGCTATTAATCGTTTATCTAGTAATAAGAATGGTAAACTTGTTTTGGTTACTGCAATTAATCCTACGCCAGCAGGTGAGGGCAAAACTACTACTATGATTGGGCTTGCACAAGCAATGAATCACATTGGTAAAAATACTATAGTAGCGATGCGTGAGCCATCACTTGGTCCATGCTTTGGTGTTAAGGGAGGAGCTGCTGGGGGAGGATATGCCCAAGTAGTTCCTATGGAAGATATTAATTTGCATTTTACTGGGGATATCCATGCAATTACCGCTGCCCATAATCTAATAAGCGCCTTATTAGATAATCACATTTTTCAAGGTAATGAACTTGATTTTGATTTGAATAATATAGTATGGAAGCGTGTTGTTGATTTAAATGATCGTGCTTTACGTAAAGTAGAAATAGGACTAGGTGGCAAAGCAAATGGAATACCAAGATTTTCAGGCTTTGATATAACAGTAGCTTCAGAAATAATGGCAATTGTTTGCTTATCAAATGATTTAAAAGACTTGAAAGTAAGAATATCTAAGATTATTTTAGGATATAGTAAATCAGGTCAACCAATTACTGTCGCTGATTTAAAAATAACTGGTTCAATAGTAGTACTATTAAAAGATGCAATTAAGCCAAATCTTGTACAAACATTAACTAATACCCCGGTATTAGTGCATGGTGGCCCATTTGCTAATATAGCGCATGGATGTAATTCTGTTATCGCGACTAAGCTTGCATTAAAACTTGCAGACTATACGCTTACAGAAGCTGGTTTTGGTGCTGATTTGGGCGCGGAAAAATTCTTGGATATAAAAGCGAGAGTTGCCGGATTAAAGCCAGATGCTGTGGTGTTAGTTGCAACAGTAAGGGCATTAAAAATGCATGGTGGTGTAGAAAAGAAAGATCTTGCAGTTGAAAACATTGATGCTCTTAGATTAGGTATAGAAAATCTAATTAAGCATATAGAAAATATAAGAAAATATAAACTACCTGTACTTGTAGCGATAAATGCTTTTCCAACTGATACAAAATTGGAGTTAGATACTTTATATGCCATTTGTAATGAAATAGGAGTTAAGGTTGCATTATCAACGGTTTGGGAAAATGGCGCAATTGGTGGAATTGAGTTAGCAAATGAGCTTGTTGCTATTATTGACAATGAAGTTGCTGATTTCACTCCAATTTATGATTTAGATGATAGTATTGAGGATAAAATAAAGTCTGTAGTAACTAATATATACGGCGGATACGATGTTGTCTTTAGCGATAAAGCGGCTAACATGATTAATACTTTAAACAGCACTGGTTTAAATAGATTACCAATTTGTATTGCTAAAACGCAATATTCATTGTCTGACAATCAAAAACTTCTTGGGCGTCCATCTGATTTCACTGTAACAATAAGAGATTTAATTCCAAATGCTGGAGCTGGTTTCATTGTTGCAATAGCTGGAGATATTATGCGAATGCCTGGACTTCCTCCAAAGCCAGCGGCTCTAGGTATGGATGTACTAGAAGATGGTACTATTATAGGATTATTTTAAAACGTGGAAACACGTTTTTTTATTTTTCATATTAAATTTTGATTTAGTTTGGGAGTTTTCAATGATTTGTAGCTATATATTTATATAAGGTGATATTATGAGTTATAAAAAGGACTTGCTTGAATTAGATAGAGTACTCACAAAATTGGATGCAGACTCAAACTATGATGTTAATAAATTTAGTTTCTCGATATTGCATTTAGCTACACAGCTTGAGTATTTTTACACTACTTTAGTTCCATTAGGTACAAATGATGAAAAGACAACAGTATATAAAATAGTTAATAGACCAAGAGAACATACTTTAGCGTATTTTAATATTGGAAGAGGTTTTCCTAAAGAGCTTATGGATGGCCATTGGTGCTATGTGTTGAAGGATTTTGGATACAAAATGCTGGTTATACCAAGTACCTCTATAAAAGATACTTTTGAATTATGCAATCCCTGTTTTGAATATGACATTGAGTTAATTGGCAATGATAAGATAAAAAAAAGCCGTTTGCAACTTAGTGACATGCGCGGAGTAGATATGCAAAGACTTGATTTGAGAAAGCCAATTATTGATGTTAATACATCAAGAGATAAAATAGTTGAGTTTGTATTAAAAAATTTGTTTTAATGGTGCAGTATTTGTAAATATGATAAAATAAAGTTGGTGATAATATGGACAAAAATAAAATGAAAGATTATGGGATTTTTGAAAATAATAGCAAGTATATACAGGCTAGCTATCGTGAATACCCAATCTATACACGTGATTTTGATATTAGAAGTGATTTTTCTAGGGATTACACTAGAATACTGTTTTCCGATGCTTACAAGAGACTAAAACATAAGACACAAGTATTTTTTAGCCCAAATAATGATCATATTTGTACTAGAATAGAGCATGTCAATTTAGTAGAGTCTGTCAGCACATCAATTGCTACATATCTTGGGCTGAATGTGGAATTGACTAGAGCAATTGCAGTTGGCCATGATCTTGGACACGCTCCATTTGGTCATGGAGGAGAGAAAATATTAAGTAAGCTATCAGAAGAAAGTGGATGCAAACAATTTTGGCATGAAAAGAATAGTTTGTATATTGTGGATTATCTAGAAACTTTGAGTGATCTAAATGGTGATGCTAGAAACTTAAACTTATGCTATGCGGTTAGGGATGGAATAATATGTCATTGTGGAGAGGCATATGAAAATCATATTAAGCCTAGAGAAGAAGTAATTGACCTCTTGTTAATTAAATATCCTGGCGAGTATTCGCCATATACCTGGGAAGGATGCGTAGTGAAAATTTCTGATAAGATTGCATATTTAGGTAGGGATATTGAGGATGGTTTAAGATTAGGTATAATTAATAACTCGCAAGTAGATTCACTGTTACAGCAAATAAATAACGAATGTTTTATTCCATTTACTAGTTTAACAAACGGCTCACTTTTAAATTATTTTATAAAAGATGTCTGTGAAAACAGCTCATATGAAGATGGTATTTCGATGTCACAAAATTGCTTGAATATGATGAATGCAATTATGAAATTTAACTATCAGTACATATATCTAAATGACAGACTCCAAGTGTATGCAGAATATGTAGACTTAATTCTAAGAAATTTACATAAAGTACTTAAAAATCACTCGCAAGGATATGATGATTGCTTATTGCAATCCTTATCAGATAATGAATACAAAGCAAAATTATTAATTTGCCACTTTATCGAGTGGCTAAAGAAATATGGGAAATTTACTAAAGTTAATAATCAAGCAAAACACAATACTTTGATTTATGATTTTACTTTGAATGCGGATGATATAGACCAAGCTATTATTGATTTTCTGTCATGTATGAGTGATCAGTTTATGATAAGATGCTTTAACGAGGTGATTTCATTTTAAGATATATTATAAATATTGGGATTCTTGGTGAATCCCTTTTATATTACCGTTATTACAAAACTAAAAATCAAATTAGTAGTTCAGCTAATCTATCAATAGAATTCATTATTATAATCTTTTTACAACAGTTATCATTGAATTTTTTACAACTTAACTACTATGATATTTTGAGTATTGCTATTTTAACTTTATTGTCTATTTCTGATATATGTAATAAGCAAATATCTTTGAATTTTATTATGGTTTTTGTTATAATTTACCTTGTTATAACTATACTAACGGTTAAACCATTTATTTGTTATGAGTATTTTCATGCATTTATAGTGTTTGGTATACTATCCTTAGTTAATTTGCTTTTTTATATTACTAGAGGATATTATGGAATTGGAACAGGAGATATTTATTTATTTTCAGCATTAGCCATTATTTATTCGATTAAGATTGTGCTAATGATAATTAATACTTCCAGTATATTTGGAATATTTTATTTTTTGATTTCTAAAAGGAATAAGGACAAACCAATTCCATTTGTACCATGCATATTTATTGGTTTATTGTGTACGATATGGTTATTTTGAAAAGAGGTATAAAAATGTATAAACTAAAAGAATTTCTAAAAGATCCGCGCTATAAATTTACAGTATGGTTTATTTTAATCAACGTTGCTTACTATGCATTCAATTGTTTTAGATTTGGTGTAAGTTTGACTGCTACTCAAGCTTATGAAGCTGGTGGTTTTGCTTCGTTTTTTGTTGAATATGATTTTGAAATTTACCGCTTTATTACTGCAAATTTTGTGCACTTTAGTTTGCTTCATATTTTAGTAAATATGATATCTATGTGGAATATTGGTCGATTAGTAGAAACTATCTATTCAAGAAGAAATTATTTATATATCTTAGCAGGCTCAGCGCTTGGAACAACTTGCTTTACATATTTGATATATATTGTAACTGACATTGGAAGAACAAGCGTAAGTGCTGGAGCTAGTGGTGTAGTTTGTGGATTAATGGGTGTTATGTTATATTTGTCATTTTTCCAAAAAAATATTTATTATGGAACAAAATCTTATGTGCTTCAAAATATGGTTATTATGATTCTATTTAGCTTTACACTTCCAGTTGGCTCATTTATTGGACACGTTGGTGGTTTGATCGGAGGCTTTATCGCTGCTTATTATATAGATTTGCCAAATCGTTTGCGCAAAAACAACAACAAGTATAACTAAAAATACAAGCCTATAAAGCTTGTATTTTTGTTTGATATTCAGTTATATATTTTTTAATTTCTTCACTATCTATTGTATCGATAATATCAATGAATAGTTCGTTGATTTGATCTTTTCTATCAACACTAGCATTTAAATCGCACCAACGATTCATGCAGATATCAAAACTATTCCAAATCTTGCTAATCATATCCTCTATAGCGATGTCATTTCCAATTTCTTCTTGAATTACTTTTGCTGCTTCAATGTTTTTGATTGTTGAAACATGATAATTAATAATGTCTCGTAAATCATGTACTTGTTCCATTGCTTTAGCAAATTGAGCAATTTTCTTGTCAAAATCATCAATAATTGCTGAAGAGTTAGAAACACATTTTTTACATACTCTTTTGTTAAATAAAATTCTTCTTCCACAATGCACACAGCGAGCTCGCCATAAACCTAAATAGATCAATGAAAATGGAAAAGTACCCATAATTAATATAAAAAAGGTAAACTTTTCTGGACCACTTAATTCTTTTTGCTTATTCATTTTAAAACTCCTTTTGTCTATTTATATCATAATTTAAAAGCGTTTTCAATTAAATATTGAAATGAAATAAAACTTATGTATAATAAAACTGAAAGAGAGGTCTTACAATGGGAAGATTAGGAGTTTCGATTTATCCTGAGCATTCAACACCAGCGAAGGATAAAGCATATTTAGCTCTAGCAGCGAAATATGGATTTAAACGAGTTTTTACATGTTTACTATCAGTTAATAAGCCAGTAGATGAAATTAAGAAAGAATTCACTGAAGTAAATGAATTTGCTAATTCATTAGGTATGGAAGTTATTGTTGATGTAGCACCAAGCGTTTTTAAAAATCTTGGGATTACTTATAATGATTTAAGTTTTTTCAAGGAAATTGGAGCAGCCGGATTAAGACTTGATGAAGGATTTAATGGGGTTGCAGAAGCTGAAATGACTTATAATCCTTATGGATTAAAAATTGAAGTTAATGCTTCTATACCAAATTTGTATGTTAACAATATTATTAGTAATAAACCAGATTTATCAAAATTGATAGCATGTCATAACTTCTATCCGCAAAGATATTCTGGAATTGGATTTGATTTATTCATCAAATGTAGTAAATTAATGAAAGACGCTGGTTTGCAATTAGCGGCATTTGTTGGTTCACAAGAAGATGGGACATATGGTCCTTGGCCAGTAAATGAGGGATTATGTACTCTTGAAATACATAGAGATATTCCAATAGACGCCCAAGCTAGACATTTATTTGCTACTGGTTTGATCGATGATGTTATAGTAGCTAATGCTTATGCATCAGAGAAAGAGTTAAGCAGATTATCACAAATTAACCCAGCAAAGTTGACTATTGGTGTAAAACTTAAACCTAATGTCACAACTGTTGAAAAAGAAATAGCATTTACATATCCGCATCATGTGCGAGGTGATCGCTCTGATTATATGGCTAGATCTACGATGCCTAGAATTATATATAAAGATTCTGATATACCAGTTGCAAATACAAGAGATTTAAAACGTGGAGATGTCATTATTATTAATAATAATTACGGGCATTATAAAGGTGAATTACATGTTGTATTAAAAGATATGCCAAATGATGGAAGAAAAAATGTTATTGGAGTAATTCCCGATTATGAATTATGTCTATTGGATTACTTAGAACCGTTAGTAAAATTTGCATTAATTGAAGTTGAATAAAGATAGCAATGCTATCTTTTTTTAATATATCATTGACAAATTAAAATATATAAGTATAATATATTTTGCAGTTAAAAATGCGGGTGTAGTTCAATGGTAGAACTTCAGCCTTCCAAGCTGACTACGTGGGTTCGATTCCCATCACCCGCTCCATTTAAAAACTTTCTGATTGCAATTGGAAGAAACATATAAGGGTCGTTATAAACTAAGTTTATAACGATTTTTTGTATAGTAAATCGAAAATGAGTTATTTTACAAACATGATAAATTAAATATTGGTTGTAAGGATTATTTCATATATAATTAAAGGTGGTGATGAATATGATAATAAAAGTAAATGATGAAAACGAATTGTATTGGGCTCAAATGTGTAGTGATTTGTTTAGTCAGAATTCAATTGATGTTTTTATAAATGAAAGAAAGCTCGGAAAGTTTTGTAATGAATATCTATACTGTATTGATGATGAGTTTGTTGGGATGTTGAGTTTGTCCATTAGAAATGATTATGTAGAAGGTACAAATAGCAGCCCTGTTGGATATATAGAAGGAATCTATATTAAAAATGATTATAGAAATAAGGGTATTGCTAAAAAATTTATAAATTTTGCAAAAAAATGGGCAATTGATAACAACTGTTTTGAACTTGCATCGGATTGCGAGTTAGGTAATCCAGATAGCTATGAGTTTCATAAAAAAATGGGTTTTGAAGAAGCAAACAGAATAGTCTGTTTTAAAATGGATCTAAAGTAATTCAGTTTGGCTTATACTGCTTATTTTAATGATTAGATATGATACTAATATTTCATGTAGTTATTTTGTTAACATTATTTATTTTAAATATTTTATATAAAACAATAATATAGTTAGAAATTTGTAGCATACTATAATTGGTGATTTTGATGGATGAAAAAAAGAAAACACAATTAAAGATAGCGAATATTCTGTTAGAAATGGGTATGGATATTGATGTTGTGGAGACAATGACATCATTATCTAGAAATGAGATAATCAAGAAGCGTATTAATTGACATATGTTAATATATTTGATACAATCTCATGGAAATTAAAAGCTCTTGTTAAGAACCACTAGATGCGGATCTATGATGTGGTGGCAGCCTCCTATAGCGAAAGGTGCCAATACCAAGCGAATGCAATTCGAACAACAAGGGGAAATGTCATTGTAATAATGCTTTCCTTTTTGGGAAGCTTTTTTATTTCAATATTAATAAAGGGGAATATATAAATGAATAAAATTTTATTTACATCGGAGTCTGTTTCAATCGGACATCCTGATAAGGTATGTGATCAAATATCTGATGCGATTCTTGATGCTTGTTTGGCACAAGATCCACTTTCTAGGGTAGCTTGTGAATGCTTTGCAACTACTGACTTAGTAGTAATTGGTGGTGAAATTACTACTAATGCAAAAGTAGATTATGAGAAAATTGCTAGAAATGTTTTAATATCTATTGGCTATGACAATAAGGATGTGGGGATTGATGGAAAAACTTGCAAAATAGAAGTAGTCTTAGATACTCAATCCGCTGATATTGCTATGGGAGTTGATTCATCATTTGACTCCAATGATATTGGAGCAGGAGACCAAGGTATTATGTTTGGTTATGCGACAAATGAGACAAAAGGATACATGCCATTAGCTATATCTATAGCGCATCAATTAGTTCGAGTAGCTACAGAAAAACGCCAAGCTGGTGAATTCAAATGGGCTAGACCTGATATGAAATCACAAGTGACTATTGATTATACTGATGAAAATAGTCCAAAAATTGATACAATACTTATGTCAATTCAACATGATCCTGATTTCAACGAAGATGAGTTTAAAGAATATATCAAAAATGATATTATGAAGTATGTTGTTTCTAAATATGATATGAATCAGGATTTTAAGACATACATTAATCCAACTGGAAGATTCGTAATTGGTGGACCACATGGTGATACTGGATTAACTGGAAGAAAAATTATTGTTGATACATATGGTGGGACAGCTAGACATGGTGGTGGGGCCTTTTCTGGAAAAGATCCATCTAAGGTTGACCGCTCTGCTGCTTATATGGCACGTTATATTGCTAAAAACTTAGTCGCAGCTGGGTTTGCTGATCGTATGGAGATTCAATTATCTTATGCAATTGGTGTTTCGAAACCAACCTCTGTCTTTGTTGAGACTTTCGGTACTGAAAAAGTATCATTTGATGTAATACATCAAGCAATACAAGATAATTTTAATCTTACACCAAATGGAATTATCACTTCACTAGAATTGAGAAAACCAGTCTACAATCAAGTTGCGGCTTATGGACATTTTGGTAGATCGGATTTGGATTTGTCTTGGGAGAGATGTGATAAAGTAGAAGATTTAATAAAATATCTTAAAAAATAATGAAATCGTTTTCAGCCTAGTGTATAATGTAGGTATAAAAGGAGGAATTATTATGAAAATTACTGTAAGAGGTAAAAACATTGTTGTAACTGAAGCAATTGAAAATGCAATTGTTTCTAAACTAACTCCACTTGAAAAGTATTTTTTAATACATGAAGATGTAGAAGCTAAAGTACTTATTAGAGTTTATCCGGTTGGTCAAAAGATTGAGGTAACAATCCCAACTGAGTATGTAATCTTAAGAGCTGAGGTTACTAATT
Source organism: Coprobacillaceae bacterium (assembly GCA_031555175.1). Lineage (GTDB taxonomy): Bacteria > Bacillota_I > Bacilli_A > Erysipelotrichales > Coprobacillaceae > JAVBUP01. The sequence continues at coordinate 19,574 of JAVBUP010000021.1, read as the reverse complement.
CTGATTTATACCAAGCTATTGATGAGGTTGTTGAAAAACTTGAACGACAAATCCGCAAATGCAAAACTCGTTTAACGAAAAGACATGAAGGATTTAAATATAATTTGAATGTCGATTCTATTCCTGAAAGTGATGAGGAAGATAATGTTTATGTAAAAACAAAATCTATTAACCCAAAACCTATGGATGTTGAGGAAGCAGTTCTTCAAATGGAATTATTAGGTCATAATTTCTTTATCTACCTAGATGTAGAAACTAATGCTGTAAGTGTTGTATATAAACGCAATGATGGTGGATATGGGGTAGTAGAAACTAACTAAAACTTAATACAAAAGAGTGCTCAATTAGATTTGGCACTCTTTTCTTATCGCTTTTTTCCTTGAAAACTATCTCTTTTCACAAATTCCTTATCAATATCATTCAGCACAGTTACTTTCTTTGTAATCCATGTTGGTTCTATTAATTCATTACTATCACCATCACCAGTCAAACGCTGAACGACTATTTTTTCATCAATATACTCAAGTTGGTCAACTACTAAATTGATATAGCTATTTCTAGTTAGTGGGCTAAGTTGATTATTTTTATATAAATTGTAAATCGCAGTACCAGATAAAATATATAGCACATGGATTTTTATAGCTTGAATGTCCAAGCAACCAATTTTCTTAGCGGTCTCAAGCATATCAGTATACGTCTCACCAGGTAAGCCATTAATAATGTGTACACATATATTTATATTTCTACGTCTCAATTCCTTAATAGCTTCTAAAAATATATCATATGTATATCCACGATTAATAATTACTGCAGTTTTGTCATGGACAGTTTGCAACCCCAGTTCTACCCAAAGATCACAACGCTTATTTAAATCTTCTAAATAGTCTAGCACATCATTATCTAGACAATCTGGTCTTGTACCCAATGATATTCCAACAACATCATTCATATCAGTAAATGGTTCAAACCTTTGTCTAAGATTATCAACAGTATCATAGGTATTGGTGTTAGCTTGAAAATAGGCAATATATTTACTATGTGGCCATTTTTTATTCATTCTTTTTTTAACCTCTGTAAATTGATCTATTAAGTCAAGTTGTGGATTTCCAGCAAACTCCCCAGATCCACTGTCACTACAAAAAATGCAGCCACCATAGCTTATTTTTCCATCTCTATTTGGGCAAGTAAAATTCCCATTTAAACTTATTTTGCTTACTTTAATACCATATCTAGTTTTCAGATAATAGTTAAAAGTATGATATCTTTTATTGTCATTTGAATATTTGAAATTATTCATTATTATCACCATAAAAATTATAACATTTTCCATTAGTTGAAACAACGGAGGGTAATAATATGTTACATCTATATAAGTTGAATAAATCATTTACTTATCGAAATGATGATGCAGTAGAAGTATTAAAAAATATAAACTTTACATTCTCAGGGACTGGTTTGATTGGCATACATGGTGAAAGTGGATGTGGTAAAACTACTCTAATTAATATTGCTTATGGGATTTTAGAACCCGATGATGGTGAAGTGCTAGTTAATAGTATGAATATAAACACTACTCCCAAAACAGAACTATGGAGAAAGGAGTATAGTTTCATATATCAAAACTTGCGGTTGTGCAATGAACTAACTGCTTATGATAATGTGAAATTTGGTAGTTTAATAGAAGATTCTAAAGTGCTTACTAACTCACTAGAGGTGGTTGGACTAGAAGACCATATTAATAGTTTAGTAGGCAATCTATCTGGTGGTCAAAAACAGCGAGTAGCGATAGCTCGTGCAATTTCCAAACGCCCAAAGTATCTATTTGTTGATGAACCAACATCATCTTTAGACCATGATAATGCTAAAGCAGTGATGGACCTATTTAAAATTATCTCAAAAGAATGCTTAGTAATTTTTGTGAGCCATGACATTGAGCTAATAAATGAGTATAGTGATCATATTATTGACATTACAAAGGAAAACAATGTAGAGTACGTTAAAAATAGTGTTAGAATCAAACAAAGAAAATATAACTATTTTCATTTAAGAACTAAAGATATTATAACCGTAGCTAAATCTCAAATAAAAAAGCTGTGGAAAGTTTTTTTATTATACTTAGTTTCTCTATTTATTTCTTTCATTTCAATTGTTATGCTATTACAATTTGGAAATAATTTAAAAAATGAAAAAATAGTATTGGAAAAATCAATTACTGACAGTAGAGTTATTTATTTGTCTGGTAGCAATGATGATTTAATGCTCTACAAAAATGAATATAAAGATAAATCATATTTTATAATAGATAATGAGTCTCTACAATTGCAGTTTTCTGGTAATATCATCAGTCCTGAAGTTAGAATTAATCCAAATATAGAAACTGAAATAGTTTTAGTAAACTCGAATTTTAAATCAGAATACAGTTTAGAGGAATTTGAAAACTCGGTTATAAATGTAAAAATAAATGATATTGAGCAACTTTACGAAATTAGTGAAGTTGTTACTGATAGTATTCTAGCTGGTTCAGTAGTTTATTTGCCACTTAATTTGTTAAATGATTATTCTAATGAGTCTACAAGGTTGGCTATTATCGATGACAATATCTTAAATATTTATAATGAGATAGTGAGAAACGAAAAATTATACGTGCTAAATGATCCTATAAATCATAAAAATACATTCGATACATACCATGAACCTATTAATCTTATGGTTAAGACTACATTAGCATTATTAATGATGGAAATAGTTTTTTTAACTATACTAATCCTTTGTTTTATATATTCCTTTTTTAAAGAATATATTATTACATTATACCATTATGGAATGGAAGAATTTGACCTTGTAAAAATGATTTTTCCGGTAGTATCGATTATACAAAGCATAGCACTTATGTTTTCTATTTTGTTTTATCCGTTGCATAAGTATTTCCTAAATAAGGTAATAAATAATATTTTCACTACAAAAAACCATCAATATTTGACGTTCAATATGGGGACAATTATAGACTTTTTTATAATCTGCATCGTATTAATTATATTTTCTTACAGTTTGATTAGTGCACGCATTTGGGTAACACTTAAAGGAGCTGATTACTATTTTAAAACTAAAAAATATCTACAAAGACTATTTTGGAAAACAAATATTAAGAAATATTTCAGTAGATTTCAATGAGACAGGCTTATATATAATAAAAGGTAAAAGCGGTATTGGAAAATCCACATTACTAAATTTAATTGGTAATGTAGATAGTGATTATACAGGAGTTATCGAGTTAAATACTGTAGATATTACAGCATTTAAAAGAACGAGTTATTATAGGGATGTAGTAAGTTTTATCTTTCAGGAAAATGATTTAGTTCATAATTGGACAGTAATGGAGAATGTACTGAATAGAAACGTAAGTGAAAATGAAAAAATACTTAATGATTTAGGCCTCCGTAATGTAATGAAAAAAAAGGTACGTAAATTATCTGGTGGTCAAAAACAACGAGCCTCCATAGCTCGTGCTGTTTTAAAAAATTGTAAAGTACTATTATGCGATGAACCAACTGGATCCTTAGATAGTAAAAATGCTATGAAAGTAGTTGAGTTATTATCCAATATTTCTAAATCAAAACTAGTGATTGTAGCAACTCATGCAGATATTTTTGATGAATGTTGTATTACAACTATTATGGAACTAAATTCAAATGGCTTGGAAATAGTTAAGAATGGTAATAAAAATTGCATAGTAAAAGATGATAATGACTTGAAAATAAAAAGTGCTTTTGATATCGCCAAGAATTTTATTAGGAGAAATTTTAAAAATTTATTAATGCCAATCTTTGCAGCCACTTTAGGAATTACTGCCTTTCTTTTTTCGTTTTTGATAGATGGATCCGTTAAGAATTTCTTGAATGAACAAATCGAATTAACTTTCAATAGTAATTGTATTTCTTTTATGAAAAAAGATCTCTCTTCTTTTGGCAAGGAGGATTTATCTCTTGATATAGGAGAAAGTTCTTCCCTTTTTCTACCAAACAATTTCGATATATTAAACAATGAAATTGATGATTATACGAAAGTATATAGCAATCAGGGATTAAAATCTGGGCATGCACCTACTAGTGAATATGAAATAGTCATAAGTCAAGCGTTATCTAATTATCTTGATGGGAAGGACAAATATATAACACTATCAGTAAAATATCAAGAAATTGTAAAAGAGATTAATATCAAGATAGTTGGTGTGTTGCAAGTTGACATTCCAATAAAAAGTATCTTGTTTATGCAAGATGGAATAGACAAAATACTACTAAATGAGTTTAATAGTTTTAATACAGATTATGAAGTAGGTTTTATATATGTCAATTCCGATAATAAGGAAATGATATTAGATGAATTGAACAATAATGAATTATTCAATTTTAAGACTATAACCCAGGATTTAATTGACAAGTCAAACGATCTAGTTAGTAAAGCAGCAATGTGTTTGAAAGTATTGTTGTATTCGGTAATTATAATATCTATATTTATATTTGCTATTTCATGCTTTTTTAATATTGATAAACAAGTTAAATACTTTATTCAGTTATACAAAAATGGTTATCACAAGTATGAATTATTTATAATAATACTTATTCAAAATATATTTATTCAATCAATAGCAAGTGCATTATCACTATTAGCTATTTATATAATCATTTTTTATATAAATATAAACTATTATTATTTAATTGATATAAATAGAGTATTTGAATTTGCTGATAAATATGATTTCATTTGCTTTTTTCTGGCAATATATTTAACAAGTTGCTTAGTAATATCAATAATCTTTCATTATTATACTACTAAAAAATCATTACAAATTTTTTAGAATAATTTGTAAATAATTGGAGATATTAATATTGATTTCTAAACAATAATCTAATGTTTAAAAATCTGTATAGATTACAAAGTTATGTACAAAATATAAATGTCAGGAGGTGAATCAAATGGGAAAATCTTCACAAAACAATAGCAAGTCAACTGCTAAAACAGCTTTAGATCAAATGAAATACGAAATCGCTAATGAATTTGGAGTTAATTTAGGAGCTGATGCAACTGCTAGAGAAAACGGATCAGTTGGTGGTGAAATCACTAAACGTTTAGTAAACGCTGGTCAAAACAAACAAAACATGGGTAGATAGTTAATTAACACAACCAAAATGGTTGTGTTTTTATTTTCTGGCAATAATTTGAGTGGTGATTAAAATGATATGGATTATTATAGCAGCACTTGGCTTAGTTTTATTATTTCTGCCAATCCAATTAAAAATTGTGTTTGATAATAAATTATATATTTTTTTATATCGTTTTAAAATATATGAATACAAGAGAAACGATAGATTAAAGGTTGAGAAATTAAAAAGAATTCAACAGAGAAAAAAGATAAGCATCTCTATAATATGTAAAATTGGAAAAAGGATTCTTAAATCGTTAAAACTAAAAGAAATAAGTATAGATATTGGGTATAAACTAGATGATTACTTCAATATGTTTCAATTGTATAGTGGTTTGAATATTGTACGTTATTCCATTATCAATATACTTGCTTATTACAATATTGAAAACACAATTACATTAAGTAATAAAGAAATAAATAAATCGAAATTTCGATGTATAATATCGACAAATTTGTTTACACTAAGTAAGCAAATACTAAAAGGAGAATAAAAAATGACACACCCTATACATGAGTTAATGAATATATCTTTATCTCAAATTAAAGAAATGATTGATGTAGATAAGATAGTTGGTAATCCAATTAAACTTGAAGATGGATCGCTTGTATTGCCAATAAGTAAAGTTGGATTTGGATTTGGTAGTGGAGGAAGCGAATTTGGAAATGAGAATAGGGCTACTGATAACCATCCATTTGGTGGTGGTTCTGCCGCTGGAGTAACCTTAAATCCAGTTGCATTTATTGTAGTAAGTGGTGGGAAAGTTGAACTGCTGCATATAGATCAAAAAACTCATATAATTGAAAAACTTGTTGATCTAATCACTGAGAAATTGAATAATGATAGCAAATAAGCTATCTTTTTTTATTTTGATTGCATTTAATACATTTATTGAGTATTATTGTTTGGTGAGGTGTTAATATGTCGATTAAAAAGTATATGTGGGATAAAAAATTCTTTAATATGGTTAAGTTAATTGCCATCCCAGTAATTTTACAACAAATCATTGAAACTATAGTTGGGTTAATGGATTCAGTTATGGTTTCTCAATATAGTGAAATTGGAGTAGGAGCAGTACAGATTGGGTTGCAATGGGAGACGATTGCCTTTTTATTTTCATTTGGTATTTGTTCTGGAATTGGAATATACACAGCGCAATTCTTTGGATCTAAAGATTTTACCAATTTGAAGAAGGCATTTGGTACAAAGATGATTTTAACAGTTGGATGTTCTGTTCCATTTGTATTACTTGCAGTTCTATTTGCAAAACCAATTACTGGATTCTATATTGATGACCCATTAGTAATTGCAGAGGGTGCAAAATATTTAGTAATCTCGTCAATTAGTTATATACCAGTAATGATATCATTTGCTTATAACTATACTTATCGTTGTTTAGGAAAAACGAAAACTTCGATGTATATTAGTTCACTATCAGTAATATCAAATACTTTTTTTAATTATGTATTAATATTTGGTAAGTTTGGTCTACCAGAAATGGGAGTATCAGGAGCAGCATTAGCTACTTTATTAGCGCGCTTGCTATCTATGACTATACATATAATATACGCCAAGAAAACTAATCAAGTGTTTATTGGTTCATTTAAAGAAATGTTTTCATTTGATAAGGAGTTTGTTAGTCCAATAATTAAGCGAGCTACTCCAACAATTGTTAATGAGGCAATGTTTGGCATTGGTCAAACTTTATATGTTAAGGCATATGGGATGATAGGTGTAGCAGCTATTACAAGTATATCAATAGCTGATCGAATTTCTGGATTGTTTTTTATGGCTGTATGGGCAGTATCAAGTTCAGTTCAAGCAATTATAGGAACACAACTTGGTAAGAAGGATTTCGAGACTGCCAAAAAATATGCTAACTATTTTATTGGCTTAACTACAGTATGTACCATAGTGTTAGGAATAGGAATAGTAGTAGCTGCACCATTATTAGTTGAATTATTGTATGGAACACAGGTTGAAGTAGTTAAAGATGCTGCTATTTATATTTTAATGGCTTATGCTGTTAAATTATGTTTAAGATTCTTTAACGCAGTAATATTTGCATTTTTAAGAGCTGGTGGAGATACAAAGTTCCTAGCATTCTTAGATTCTGGAATTTTATATGCTGTTGGTATACCTTTAGCATTTACGATGGTGTATCTATTTAAAGATGTGAGTGTTGTATTAGTTGTACTTTTAGTTCAAATTGAACAATTAGTAAGAATTATTATTGCTTTTAAACGATATAAATCCGGACTATGGATTAAAAACTTAACAAGCGAGGTAAATTAAACTTGGAAACCAAGTTAAAAAAGTGTAGAATAGGAATGTATGGAGGAAATTATATGACAAAAATAATGGCAGTCAATGCAGGTAGTTCATCATTGAAATTTCAATTATTTTCTATGCCTGAAGAAGTTGTAATAACTTCTGGTATAGTTGAAAGAATTGGACAACAAAAGGGCATTTTTACAATTAAAGTAGGCGATGAAAAAATCATAGTTGAGCAACCTATTGCAGATCATCAAGTTGCAGTTGATTTATTGCTTAATGCTTTAGTAAAACATAATGTAGTAAGTGATTTAAATGAGATTCATTCAGTAGGACACCGTGTAGTTCATGGTGGAGAATTCTTTAAGGAATCAGCTATTGTTGATGAAGATGTAGTAAAAAAAGTAACTGATTTATGTGCACTAGCACCTTTGCATAATCCAGCTCACTTAACTGGTTATTATGCATTTAAAAAGGCATTAAAAGATGCTGGACATGTAATGGTATTTGATACAGCATTCCATCAAACTTTAACACCTGAGAACTTCTTATATCCAATTCCTTATGAGTATTATACTGAATATGGAGTAAGAAAATATGGTGCACATGGAACAAGTCACCAATTTGTAGCTCAAGAAGCAGCAAAGATGATTAATATGCCAGACAATGCAAGAGTAATTGTTTGCCACCTTGGTAATGGTGCAAGTTTAACAGCTGTTAAAGATGGTATCTCAATAGCTACTTCAATGGGTTTCACGCCATTAGCTGGTGTTATGATGGGAACTCGTTCTGGAGATATCGATCCTTCAATTTTACCATTTATAATGGAAAAAACAGGTATGGGCATTAATGATGCTCTTGAGATGTTGAATAAGAAATCTGGGATGTTAGGTATATCTGGAATTTCATCTGATTCAAGGGATATTGAAACTGCATATTTCAATGGAAATGAACGTGCAATCTTGACTTCGGAATTATATGCTAGAAAAATTGCAGACTATATTGGTCGCTTTGTTATGAACTTGGGTGGAGTAGATGCTATTGCCTTCACTGCTGGTTTAGGGGAAAACGCAGCATATATTCGTAAATTAGTAATTGATAAAGTTTCTGAAGCTTTGGAAATAAGTTTCAATGATGAAGAAAACAACACGCGCAAAGGAACTGCTCGCGAATTATCAAATCCTGATTCTAAAGTAAAAGTTCTTGTAATTCCTACAAATGAAGAATTAGTAATTGCTAGAGATACATATAGACTTTTAAATTAATGGAGTAATCCATTATTTTTTTTTGCTTTTTTGTCAATAAACGGTATTATTTTTATATTAAATTTGATAAAGTATAGTAAAATATTCACAAAGGTGTTATATTTTACTATCAGGGAGATGAGAGCATGCTAATTAGAGAAGCAATAGTAGAAGATGCAGAGAAAATAATAGAATATTTAAAAGTTGTTTTTGATGAATCTGATTTTTTAAGTCGCTCATCATCTGATTTTAATATTAGTTTAGAAAGTGAAAAAATATTTCTTGAAAATATGGCTAATAGTGCTAACTCTACTATGTTGGTAGTATTTGATAAAGACGAAATAGTAGCCTCTTGCTCGGTTCATGGTAATACGCTTAGAAGACAAAACCATAGCGCTGATTTTGGCATAAGTGTCCTAAAGAAATACTATAATATGGGTATTGGGTCGAAATTGCTAGAAGAGGCAATTAATTTCTGTAAAGAAGCTAATATAAAAATATTATCTTTAGAGGTAGATGCTACAAATGCTAGAGCGATACATCTATATAAGAAATTTGGCTTTATATTAGAAGGAAATAAAAGAAATCAGATTTATGTTAATGATGAGTACCATGATTTGCTTATTATGGCATTGGATATAGGAGGTATTTTTAATGTATGATATTTTAATGCAGAAAATAATCGAATATGACAATATATTGATTTATAGACATGTTAATCCTGATGGTGATTCTTTGGGTTCACAATTTGGTTTAAAGTTATTAATTGAAGATAATTTTCCAACTAAAAAAGTTTATGCAATCGGAAATAATAGAACTGACTCCTTAGGTATTTACTTCCCAAATTGTATAGATGATACAAAAGAATTGGCAAAAGATAGTTTGATAATTACTGTAGATGCTGCGAATAGTCCACGAATTGATGGAAAGTATTTTATGGATGGTAAAGAGCTTATTAAAATTGATCACCATGTGGTCGTCGATTCTTATGGGACAATTAATATTGAAAAACCAGAAGCCTCATCTGCTGCTGAAATGATTGCAGAGTTCTATCAATCGTTCAGTTCCGAATTATATTTGAGTCCATTGGCTGCTAGTTATTTATATTATGGAATTGTTACTGATACAAGTAGATTTTTGCATGCAACTACTTCTGCACATACTTTACGTGTTTCTGCTATGTTGATTGATGCAAAGGCTGATGTGCAAGGAATTTATACTTCTATTAATACAAGAGATGAATACACACTTAGAATAATGAGTTATATATTTAGTCATTATCAAAAGACTGACAAGGGAGTGGCTTATTATATTTTTGATGAAAAAACATTAAAAGATTTAGAAATTGATAGACAAATGGCTTCGGAGTTAATATATATTCTTGCCGATGTTGCTGAGCTGCCAATTTATGTTGCGTTTACAGAGGATGCAGAAAATGGTATTTGGAGAGCTAGTATGCGTAGTAAGAATACACCAATTGATCATGTTGCGAATAAATATGGTGGTGGGGGTCATAAATTTGCTTGTGGTGCAACATTATATGATCCATTAAATATCCAAAATATGATTATTGACTTAAATAATTTGCTTTAGATTGGGGGAATTTGAAAATGAATAATAATGATTTTAATAGTATTAGCGATTTCTTTAATAAGTGGAAGGGTAGGTCTAAAACAAGATCAAAAATTATATCTTTGATCATAACTATCGTCATTGGATTTTTATTGGAGTATTTATTGCTTGTGCCGATTAATTTATTTTGTTTACCATTCTTATCATTTATAGTGTTTTTGCTTGTTTTATATAATGTAATTTATTTTGCACTGAGTTTAGATTTTAAACGAAACTCATTTGGTCCGCTAGTAATCGCAGCACTTATTCTAGTGTTTATGTTAGCTAGTTCTTTGTTTGGATCGCCAATATTTAATGCAGATAAATATCATAATCAATTAAATATGATAGAAGATGCTGATTTTACAACTGATATCGAACAAATCAATTATGACAATATTCCATTAGTTGATTCTGAAACTGCAGCATTATTAGGTGATAGAAAACTTGGTTCAATTATGGATTATGTTTCGCAATTTGATATTTATGCGAATTATACGCAAATAAATGTAAATAATCATCCATATCGTGTAACTCCGATTGTATACAGTGATATGATAAAATGGTTCAATAACAAAGATGATGGTTTGCCATGTTATATCAAAGTTGATATGGTATCTCAAGAAGCAGAAGTGGTGAGATTGCAACAAGGAATGATGTATTCAACTTCTGATATGTTTGGTAGAAATATCCATCGACATCTACGCTTTAATTATTGGGATTTAATGTTTGATGAAGTGACATTTGAAATTAACGATGAGGGTGTACCATATTGGGTAGCATCAGTTTATGAGTATGAGATAGGATTATTTAATGGTAAAGATATCGTTGGGGCGGTACTAGTTAATGCAATAGATGGAAGTCATCAGTATTATGATATTGCAGATATTCCTACTTGGGTTGATAGAGTAATGTCTTCAGATATAGCTTTGGCACAACTAAACAATTGGGGTAGATATACTAATGGGTACTGGAATACCGTTTTTGGTCAAAAGGGTGTACTACAAACAACTGAAGGTTATAGTTATCTCGCAATTGATGATGATGTGTACCTATATACTGGATTAACATCAGTCCTAGCCGATGAATCAAATGTTGGCTTTGCTTTAATTAATTTACGTACTAAGCAAGCTAAATTCTACAATGTTCCTGGAGCCGAGGAGTTCTCTGCTATGAGCTCAGCAGAAGGGCAAGTACAACATTTAGGTTATGTTGCAACATTTCCAACGCTAATTAATGTAGCTGGTGAACCAACATACTTCATGTCCTTAAAAGATAATGCTGGTTTAGTAAAAAAATATGCTTTTGTTAGTGTAGATAATTATCAACAAGTTGGTGTAGGTGATAGTGTTATGCTAGCTCAAACTGAATATATCAATGTATTGAGTGGTGCAGGAAAGGCAAATCCTAGTTATAACTTAGTTCCTGTTAGTGGTATAGTTTCTGATATTGCAACTGCTGTTAAGGATGGTAATAGTTTATATTACTTTACGCTTACTGGTTCTGATATTGTATATATTGCACCACTATCACTAAACTCAAAATTGCCATTATTACGTGTTGGATCTAATGTGTCTCTAGAACATAGTGGAGCTATGACAGATAGTGTTGTTATTATCAAAATTGAAATTGAATAGAGTAGAAATACTCTTTTTCATTTGATATATGACTAGGAAAATTTATAAACTAAATAATGTAACAATTGATTCTTATGTAAATGAGGTATATTTAGCTAATGAATACATTCATCTAACAAAAAAAGAGTTTGAATTGTTGAGATATTTAGTGGAAAATGTAAATAAGGTATGTACTAGAGACGAAATAATTAGTAATATATGGGGGAATGAGTTTGATGGTTATGAGCAGACGTTGGACACTCATATACATCGCATTCGTAAAAAACTTGGCAGTATAGAGATAAATACTATTTCTAAAATCGGATATCAATTAATAGGGGGATAAATTGATGAAATTGTTAAAGGATAAAATTTTAAAAGATGGCATAGTTATTGAACCAAACATACTAAAGGTTGATAACTTCTTGAATCATCAAATTGATGTATCATTAATGAATGAAATGGGTAAAGAATTTGCGAGAAGATTTAAAAATGAAAATATAAATAAGATTGTTACAATCGAAGCATCAGGAATTGCAATAGCGGCACTTACAAGCCAATATTTTAATAATATTCCAGTTGTTTTTGCTAAAAAGCAGGCTTCAAAGATTACTGATGATACTAGTTATTTTGCAGAAGTATTTTCTTTTACAAAAGGTATTTCATCAACTATAAGAATTAGTAAAAAATACTTAAATGAGGAAGATAGAGTATTAATAATTGATGATTTTCTGGCTAATGGTGAAGCTGCGCTTGGGTTAGCTAGTTTAATAAAAGAATCTGGAGCTACAGTAATTGGAGTTGGAATAGCAATTGAAAAAGGATTTCAAGATGGTAGAAGTAAAATTAACGCTCAAGGCATAAAAGTTGAATCACTTGCAATTATTGATAAGTTTGAAGATGGTAAAGTCATTTTAAAATAGTTTCTTGGAAACTATCCTTAATTCAAAATTGAACCGCACCACAGAGGTGTGGTTTTTTTGATATAATAAAAGAGCTCACCCGACGAAAAGGAGCTCATATGAATTATAAACAAATAGATGATAAAAAGAAAGCCCAGATAGATATTTTATTAGACTCAGGGTATTCAATGAGAAAGGCAGGAAAAATACTGGGAATTTCTCATTCTACGATATCCAGATACAAGAATGGTGTCTATACAAAAAGAGAAATAGATATACATGCCAAGTATAAAGATTTCTTAGAATACTTATACAAGCACTATGATTGGCGATGTAAGTCCATCGAAGTATGTGTGCATAAGTATAAACAATATAACCCTCATAAACCCAGTGTGTCCTATCAGCAAGTATACAACTGGATCAATGAAGGAAAGATAGATATCAAGGTAGAAAACACGTGCTATAAGAGGCATAAAGGCAAAAGGAAGCAAAGTGGTATGATGACACACTTAGATTGGAATATGGCCAATAAAACGGTACTTCCAATAAGTTTAAGGCCTAAACACATAGAAAACCGGGAAGAGCTAGGCCATTTGGAGATAGACTCAATCATAGGAAGAAAGAATGAATATTCCTCGATTATATCCATCGTAGATCGAAGTTCAAGAGTAGTCAGATTAATCAAAGCGGAAGCAAAGAATGAATACTATATAATGAATCTGATCCATAAATACATAAGAGATAATGATATACCAGTGAAATCAATCACAACCGATAACGGATTAGAGTTTAAAGCTATGGGAGTGGCAGCAAAACGATTGGGAGTAAAATTATATAAATGCGACCCTTATTGTTCGTTTCAAAGAGGAAGCAACGAAAGAGCAAATGGCCTAGTAAGAAGATATATCCCAAAAGGTAAATCTATGTATCAAGTAGAACAACAATATTTAGATGATATATCTAATCAAATTAATTCAATGCCTAGAAAACTATTTGACTTTGAATCTGCTTATGATATAGAATTTAATAAATTAAATAATGGTGCGGTTGAGATTTGAATAAAGATAAATAACAATATTATAAACAATTATTAACTATACTCTCTTGGTTGCATCATAGTAATTTCTTTTTTACAATAATATTTACCATCAAGATATCTTGTACATGTGTATTGATAAGAATGAGATTCACGCAGTATATCAGTATATTTTCTGTAATATTCTTCATCTAAATATTCTAAATCAAAATCTACATCTATAATTAGACTATCATCATTTATAGTAATATTCGCATTGTAAACATTTATTGTATGATTATAAAATGAATGCATATATACAGAGTTTGTTAATTGATTTAAATTCCTTTCACTTGGATCCATTTTCACAGTATATTCCACATAAACACAATTATTACTTTTTACAAAATATAAATAATCTACAAATACAAATATATTTTCTCCATTCTTTGTAGTAATATCACCACGTTCTGCACTAACACCTATCCTAACCTCTCGAGCTCGACACCCTGCCTCTACAACCTCACTATTCTTATCTCCAGAACTATTGTGGACTAAAGGGAATACTAATAAAATAGTAGCTAGTAAAATTGATTGTGCTAAAACTAGTTTCCACTTTTTATACTTAAATATGTGAATTGAAAAATTGAATATTAAAAATACTAGCAATAAATATTCCATAAATTCTCCTCCTAATGTTTAGATAAACATTCACCTAAATCACAAAACTTATCCATACATATATAACCCATAGTTGCCCTAATAACCAAAAATAGCCAAGTTATGGCTATTATCTACACTAATAAACCAATATCATCTAGGTATTATAGTTATAGTACTTATAAGAAGTATAACATAGCAGTTTTTTCAAAATCAAATTCTACTCACATTTTGAGACTATTAGCAGTTTAACTTAGAAATTAGCCATATTTTTCAATAAAAATGACCAAAAAACGAAAAAAGGCTAACAATATTGATTATTAGCCTCTAAACATCTTATTCTAGTATTAGCTCCATTTCATCAAGTGATTTAAAAGCGTACCCTTTATCTATATATTCTTTTAGTATTTCATCCAAAATATCTGGATAAGTAGGACATACACCATGTAACAAAAGAATAGTACCATCTTGTGTTAGCTCTCGATGGAAAGCATCTCTTACATCTTGAACTGTTGGTATCTTACTCATATCCCAATCTCGGAACGTAAAATTCCACATAATTGTCTTATATCCTAATTGCTTAGTAACCGATAAAGTACGATCACTCCAATCCCCATTAGGAGGTCTAAAGTATTTAAGCTTATTATTATAAATACCACCAAATTTATCATTAAAATACTTTTCAAACCCCAATAACTCTTCAACAATCTTTGCATTAGATATGCTTGGTAATGAAGGATGATACATCGTATGATTTCCAATGAAATGTCCCTCATTTATCATTCGTGTCACAATATCGGGATATCTGACTAAATAATCTTTAGTCAAGAAGAAAGTAGCTTGAACACCATTAGCTTTTAATATGTCAAGAATTTGCAATGTATACCCATTTTCATACCCTACATCAAATGTTAAGTAATAAGTCTTAGAAGTAGTATCCCCTACATAATAAGCTCCTTTGGCAGCAAATTGATTAGCTAGCGATAATGGTTTGCTATGTGGCCAGCTATCGGCCTTATTGCTCAGTCCATCAGTGTTTACTGCCATAGTAGATCTATCATCATTAGTAATTATCTTATATACGACTGTCATGCTCGTGCTATTTCCAGCTCTATCTTTAGCCGTATAAACTACTTTAATCTCACCAACTTTTGAAGTATCAAGTTTACTAATTGATGTTACTAAACTACTAGTTACATCACCATCTGCATCATCGACCGCTAAATATCCAGATAACAAATCTACACTAGCTCCAACATTAACAGTCTTAATTGAAGCTCCAGTAATTACTGGGCCAGTAGTGTCAGCTTCTATAATTAGATTTACTCTTTTTGTTGTAACATTATCGCCAGCATCAGTGAACACTAACTCGATATCATGAATACCAACTATTGTAGTATCCACTTTATTTTTTATGCAATACGTAACATTGGTTGCATCAGTAATTTCATCAATAAACATTTCTGCAGTGATTATTTTTCCAACAGGAATTGTTAAGTCATGAACAACTACTATTGGTGCCGTAATATCCTTAACATGTACAATTAGTTTCTCTTCTATTTCTCCGTATTTATAAACAACTTCATATTGCCCAACTACATTTATATCAACATTACTAGATATAGTTACATCATCGTACTTATCTTGCTCAACCCTTTTAATATAATCTAACTCATTAAAAACAGTTCCTAAATCATGATCAATTTCATTAGTTGTCAAAGAAAGTTTTACTTTGCTACAAGCACTGAATATTACCAAAAACATAAAAAAGACAAATAATTTTTTCATGATATCACCCAGATATATTTTATCATTATTTGTCGTAAGTTTCATTAATTAATTAAATAATTTTGAGAAAGTGTTTGTCAACATATCAAAATAGCTATATGGACTTACTTCTTCTTCAACAGCCAAATCTCCTTCAAATGTTAATCCTTCTTGGGTAGTTATTATCAATCTAGCAGCAGTATCTTCTACTAATATTGGTGCTTTTTCAATAATGTTTTCTATCTTTGTTTGTGGCTCAACTGTAGAGTTCTTTTGTACTATATAAAAAATATCTTCTTTTGCTACTAGATTTACTTCCTTCTTTTTAGTATTCTTTAGTGTCATTGTTCCAACTAGTGATCCTTTTGAGAATAATAATTTACTCTCGTATAAGCCAAAACCATAATTTAATAAATCACTTGTTTCTTTATTACGAATAGCCGCACTTTCCTCTCCCATCGTTACGGCAATAAAGCGTAATCCATTTCTTGAAGCAGTCGCAGTAATACAATACCCAGCTTGACTAGTATATCCAGTCTTAAGTCCATCTACTCCTAAATAAGATTTCAATAGTTTATTGGTATTAACTAACCAAAACTTCTTATCTGTATCTTCACGAATATAACTTTCAAATGTTGATGTATATTGCAATAGTTTCTCCCCACCAATACTTAACAAATATTTTGACATCAAAGCCATGTCTCTTGCAGAAGTATAATGATCTTTATCGTGTAATCCAGTGGCGTTTACGAAGTTAGTGTTTTGCAACCCTAGTTCTTTTGCTTTATCATTCATCATATCAACAAATCTTTCTACTGTAACTCCTATATATTCAGCCATTGCTACTGCTGCATCATTAGCTGATACAATGCAAATTGATTTTAAGAGATCTGAAACCTTCATTTGCTCGCCTGTTTCTAGATATATTTGACTGCCGCCCATAGATTTAGCTACTTCACTGACTGTTACAATATCATCCTCTGTAATTAGCTTAGCATTAAGATGTTCAAATATCAAAATCAAAGTCATAACTTTTGTCATACTTGCTGGATAGAGTTTTTCATCAGCATTTTTTTCTTGTAATACTACTCCAGATGTTGCTTCAATTAATATAGATGATTTAGCTTTTGGTGCTAGTTTATTGTCATCAACTGCCCTCACATTCATACTTGGGTACAACATTATTAATGTTAATATTATTATAAAAAACTTCTTCATTCTCTCACCTCAGTTAACTATATGCCTAACTTTAAGAAAAAACGACAATTAATTGTCGTTCATATCAATTTCTTCAAAAGGTATTGCCATCAAAAGTGGAAAGGCACTTGGATCATTAGGAATTCTAAAATGAGTTTTAGAATTCATTTTGTATTTTTTACTATAAAACTCCACTTCAAACTCATAACTATTTTTATAAACATAGCGATATATATGATCACATGTAGCATATTCAATTAAATAATTGTTTACATAAACATATTGACCATTATAGTAGACTCCATCAACAAACAGTATATAAGTTCCATAATAAATCATAATACTTGCCATAATTTGCGCTGTCGATATCGTATCGGAACTAAAATCACGAATGATAGATGCTACATAAATCACTACTGCAACTAACGTAAACACCCAATATATCTTATCAGCATTATTTACTAAGTTCTTTGAGTATCTCTTCATCCCTTTTGGTAGTCTTTTAACTTTAAATACTTTTCTTGCGATATCTATCAAAATCGCTAGTGTTAGTGCTATATGTAAAACCATTACTCCACCACCTTTGCTATAATATCGCGTGGTAGTGGTTTATCTTGAGATATTACGAAAGTGTCAATTATTCTTTGTCTCATGACATCCGATAAGCCAGTATTAGTGTGTATTTCTACTAATATATCACCTATTTCTACCCTATCGCCAGTCTTTTTCTGCATAACAAATCCAACTGCCATATCAATATCATCTTCTTTAGTACGTCTTCCAGCTCCAAGTTCCATCGCTAAAACTCCTAAATCTAGTGTATGCATTGTTGCAACATACCCGGAAGTGATAGAATTTACTGCAATAATTTCTTTAGCCATAGTGAAGAGCTCAGGATTTGTAATATATTTTTCATTACCACCTTGTGCTTTAACCATTGCTACAAGTCTATCAAGAGCTTTCCCATTAGTAATATTTTCCTTTAAAAGAACAATACCCTCTTCCACTGTCGCAACACGTTTTGCCTGTTTCAGCATGATTCCACCAGCTCTAGTACATAAATCAACTAAATCAGATGGCCCATGTCCAGATAATGTAGCAATCGCTTCTTTCACTTCTAATGAGTTTCCAATGGCATTGCCCAATGGCTGATCCATACTTGAAACAATTGCTTTAGTGTCTTTGCCAAGATTAGTTCCAATTGAAATCATAGCAGTTGCTAATTCTACTGCTGCCTCAACAGTCGGCATAAATGCTCCATCCCCATACTTAACATCTAATAAGATTGTGTCAGTTCCAGCAGCAATCTTTTTTGACATAATACTAGATGCCATTAACCCTATTGAAGGAACTGTTCCAGTTACATCTCGTAAAGCATAGATACTTTTATCTGCAGGAGCTAATGATGCCGTTTGCCCAATAATTGCTATTTTCTCATCATTGACTTGTTTTATAAATTCTTCTTCAGTTAATGATATATTAAAACCTGGAATAGATTCTAGTTTATCTAATGTGCCACCAGTATGTCCTAACCCACGTCCTGACATTTTAGCAAATGGCACTCCAACTGAAGCAATAAGTGGTCCTAGCACTAAAGATGTCTTGTCTCCAACTCCACCAGTTGAATGCTTATCCACCTTCAAACCTACAATCGATGATAGATCAACGATTTCACCACTATTAACCATTGCCTGTGTTAAATTAGCTGTTTCTGCTTGAGTCATTCCATTTAGCACAATTGCCATTAATAATGCACTCATTTGATAATCCGGTATTGCTTTATTCGTATAGTTTTCTATTACAAAATTGATTTCTTCTTTTGTTAGTTCTTTACAATCTCTCTTTTTTTCTATTATGTTTACCATTCTCATGATAAATACCTCCAATCGCATCTATAATTATAACATCTATTATTAAGAAACTCATTAAAAAAAGTGGATTATTCCTGCAGTTGTCAACGAAAAGTAGACACAATTAAAAACATAGTGAGAACCCTTGCTCAGAAGTATACTGGGCGGGGTTTTTATATTCTAATGCATATGCAGGACGTTCGTAATTAAAATAAGATATATAGAAATCTAAGAAAT